>JAQXNW010000051.1 GCA_029098205.1 Eubacteriales bacterium
CCATTCCTCTAAGCGCTCTGTCTCTTCCAGATTCCGGATCCCATCTTTTTGATACCATACCTCTGAAAATCCGCATTTTCGGCGCATAATTCCGCTTGCTGGCAGAAATAACCCGCTTTCATTCAGAAGAACGGTTTTCAGCAGGTATTCCGGAAGTTCCTCTTCTGGATATACTATATGAATTACATCACTCATTCTCACTCCTTATTTTTAACATCATTACATCCTGTTACGATCCACCGCAGAAGCGGCATGGCGTATATCCCTTTCGCTCCGCTTCAAGCCGATCCATTTCAACATAATATCTTTTCACGGATTTGCAGCTGGATCGATGATATACTTTCCCTGTTTTGGGGAATATGAACACTTCTGACCCTAATCGAGCTTTCTTGGCATGACATTTTCTGCAGGGGCTGTATTTATTTTTTACCGTTTCCGTCAAAGGCGTACGCAGGCAATATGCTTTTAGAAATGGACAGTCCGCATTGTGATATCTTTTCCCGCGCATTGGGAACACGTAAACGGAAACGCTCTTTCCATCCTGATCAAATTCCTGTTCCGTATCACCTCCTATTGTCTCCCTTCCGGTAAATGCCCGGCTGACAACCTGAAAATCGAATCGGCCGCTTCGGAATCGCGAAAACGGATCATGACCCGCTGCATTCCCTGAAATCTGTATGGAAATCAGATCTTCCATACCTCCACCTTCGAAATTAACTTTTGCATATGGAACGTCTAAAGAAAAATTTTTTTCATCCATTTTCAAACGCACCAAGGTGAATGCGGAGACTTCATCCCTCGAAAGATTCCTGAACGCAGACCGTACCATCACATATCTGCTTGCTTCTGCCGCTTCAAAAATTACATTTTCAACAGAAGCAATCATTGGAATTAATGAAATCAGAAAAACAGTCCCTAGAATAAGAATCGGAAATATTACAGCACCCGAAAGCAGATAACTGCCATTTTTATGATTGATACGATTTAGATATATGGATTTCATTTCCGTTCACCATAAAAACAGCCGATAATCCTGCATAATGATCCCGAAGATAGAAAGAACTGCTGTACAGATATTGCATATTGATTTGTATCAAATCCATAATACGATAAAGCTTCGCTCTTTCTTCCGTTAGAGAAAGAAAAAACAACAGATAATCTTCATAGGTTTCACCATGCTCATTTTCAGGATTAACGACAAAATCCATCTCTTCCTTCAGGGATTTTTTCACTTGTTCTTCTTCCTTCTCTGTTTTTTCCGGCTCCTTCGCCCAGTCTTCGTTTCGATGCCCCTCCTCTTCATTCTTCGGATCGATCAGAATCTGATCTAAGGATAATGCCCAGGAATCCTGATCTTTCCAAAGCGGCACTTTTTCTCCGGATATAAGGAGCTGATAGTCATTATTACTTTCGGCCAAAGCCCATCCTGCTGCAATTATCTTTGCTGCAAGCGCTTCCGACTCCGGTGCGATCACTATGGCTGCAGAATGGATGACCGCCTGCATTTCGGGCGAAGTCTCTAAATAAAAAAGATTGCAGAATTCACGGACTGCCAGGATTTTTCGTTCCACTGCCTTCTGATTCTCAGAATCCTTCGTCTTTCCGGAGAGAATATATTCCACCTCGTTCGTAAAATAGGACTCCGCCGATCCGCCTGTGCCCCGGTTCCTGAAAAACGACAGGATATATTCATTTTCCAAGTATTCTTCGCCGCTTTTTTTAATGATATTTTGAAGAGTTTTCTGCCTTTTTTTCTTTTTTAATAAAGAAACCGGATTTTTCATCCCTGTCCCTGAGATTTTTCCATAAGACGGAAACGTATGGAGAATTGCCGCATTTCGGATTTCCGGATCTATGGAATCTTTCGGAATATCTTCTCCTGATTTATTGTAATCCGCATCTGAGTTCCTATTTTTCCATTTATTAAATATGATCAGTTCTCCCATTTTGATTACCTGCTTACGGAAAACCGATGGATCCGTCAATACATACGAAGTCAGTCTCAAATTGCTTCCTTCAAAAGATAAATATCTCTTTCCTTCTGTACTTTCCTGCACTAAATAATCAAATTTCTGCTTCGTCATCCAATCATTTCCATAATATCCATAAATTCCATATCTTTCCGCGAGATTGCGGTCATATTCTCCAAGAATCGACTCCGCCCAGACCAGCCCCAGCTCATTTCCTGCTGATTTGATTGCCTCCGCCTTCGAATAATCCAAAAATAAAACCGAAAGCGCAGCCAGCGTTACAAAAAAGATTCCCGCGCACACGCTGAAGCTTCCTTTTTTCAGTAAAACATATTTTTTTCGATTCATTCTCTGCTGCATTTTGCAACCTATGAGATAACGTCTCTATCCATCATGACAAAATCATCCTTCCTATTCTGTGAAGATCCGCCTGTGAAAAACAGTAAACATGCCCGCGGATTTCTTTCTGCATTTCACCGAAAAAAATTCCTTGAAACGTTTTATGAACTGTCTCATCCTGTTCTTCGATATGAAAAAGTGAAGCCGGCTGAATCGCTTCTTCCATAAGTTTTCCGTGCATTTCCGTCTGCTTTTCCAGAAATAAGAAGCAATAGCTCATCAGCAGAATCATCGAAAACACGGTGAGAATAAATAACGGAAGAACAATTGATGCCTCTACTATTTCAGCTCCACTTTTTCTTCGGAAAAAAGCACATCGATTCATCCGTTCAGTCCTTCGAATGTCCGATTGACAAAATCCGTTATTTCCGTTCGAAATATCACTCCGATTGCAACAGCAAGAGCAATCAGTATCGCTTCCTGAACAATCTCTATTCCTTGTTTTGAGCGGAATTTCTTTATCATC
>JAQXNW010000052.1 GCA_029098205.1 Eubacteriales bacterium
AACGGAGGTCGTCCTTTGAAATTCTTTCATCTTTCCGATCTTCATATCGGCTTAAAATTATTTCAGAGAGATCTTTATGAAGATCAGGAATATGTGCTTCGGGAGGTCATAGACTATGTCCGGAAGGAGAATCCGGATGCGTTTCTGATTGCAGGCGATATCTACGATAAGGCGGTGCCGTCGGCGGAATCGGTGACGCTGTTCAACCGTTTCTTTACGGAGCTCGCAGGGGCCGCGCCTTCGCTGGAAATTATGATGATCAGCGGAAATCACGACAGCGCGTCCAGAATTGATTTGTACCGAGATGTGCTTTCTTCCCGGCATATTCATATGATCGGCCTTCCGCCTAAGTCAAAGGAGGAGCCGATGGCGCGCGTGGCGATGCAGGATGAATACGGGCCGGTAAATTTTTATCTGCTTCCGTTCGTCCGCCCGTCCATGGTGCGGAGCGTCGTGGGAACAGAAGGAGAGACTTTGTCCTATGCAGAAGCGGTCCGCCGGCTGATCAAACGGGAAAATATCAATCCGGAGGAGAGGAACGTATTCGTCAGCCATCAGTTCTATCTTCCGAAAGGGAGAAGCGCAGATCAGATCGAGCGGATGGATTCGGAAATCCGGACGGTCGGAAACATCGACGAGGTTCCGGCGGATGTGCTTTCGCCGTTTGATTACGCGGCGCTCGGGCATATTCATAAGCCGATGAAGGTCGGATCGGACAAGTACCGCTACTCAGGGACTCCGATTGCCTGCTCGGTCAGCGAAGCCGGGCAGAAAAAGGGAATCATTGAGGTGGAGCTCGGCGCGAAGGGCGATGTCCGGACAAAGGTTCTTCCGCTTCATCCGCTTCGTGAAATCCGTGTGATTCGGGGCACTCTTTCGGAGGTGCTGACGCAGCCGTCGAACGATTATGTGTCTCTTCGAATTACGGATTCGGAAGGGCAGAGCCCGGAAGATCTGCTGGGCCGGGTTCGGGAAGCGTTCCCTTATCTTCTTGAGATCCGAAGAGAAGATATCCGGCGTCCGGATTACGAGGCGGAAGAAACGCAGGAGACGGAGAAGCTGAGTACGTATGAACTGATGCAGTTGTTTCTGGGCGGTGATCTTACGGAAGAGGAGGACTCGCTGCTTCAGGAGATCGTAAATCACGCGGAGTCCGGAGAGGAGAAGGGAGAGCGGGCATGAAGCCGATTCGTCTTATAATGGAAGCATTCGGTTCCTACGGACAAAGAACAGTCATTGATTTTACAGAGCCGAATCAAAACTTGTTCCTCGTGACGGGGGACACCGGGGCGGGGAAAACGACGATTTTCGACGCGGTTGTATTCGCGCTGTATGGAGGCGTCAGCGGATCGGAAAGCGGGAAAACGGACGGATCGAATTTACAGAGCCAATTTGCGGACCCTGGCGTAAAGCCGTTTGCCGAGCTTGTTTTTTCGGAAGGCAGTGCGGGCGGAGGGGATACTATCTATACGGTATACCGGCAGCCGCGCTATCTCCGCCCGAAGAAGCGGGGACAGGAGGGGCTTCGTGAAGAGAAAGAGAAGGTATCTCTGACGCTTCCCGATGGAACGGAGTTCCCGGAGAAACTGGCGGAGACGAATCGAAAAATCGAGGAGATCGTCGGTCTTTCCCGAGAACAGTTTCTGCAGGTAGGAATGATTGCGCAGGGTGAATTCATGCGGATGCTCCGGGCGGAGTCAAAAGAGAAAAAGGAGATCTTTCGAAAATTGTTCGGAACCTCGGTATTCCAGAAGGTGACAGACGAACTGAGAGAGCGGAAGAAGGAAGCGGAGGACAAACTTGCGCAGAGGAACATAGAGCTTCGGTCGGAGGCCGGGCATCTTCGGATTCGCGAATCGCTGATAGACGATGAACCGGAATTTCCGGAAGATCTTCCGGCATTGATCCGGCGCGTGCAGCAGTCCGATGGAGCCAACCCTTCGGATTTTGAGAAACTTTCGGAAGCGCTTCCCATCCTCCATAAAGCGATGGCGCGGAAAATCAAAGAGCAGGCGGAGTCTGTCCGGCTGCTCCAGGAGAAGCAGAAAGCGGCGCGGGACGCCTATGTCCAGGGCAGGGATCTGGAAGGCAGGTTTCTGGAATTGGAAAACTGCGTGCGGAATTACCAGGCGCTTCGCTTGAAATTTGATGGAATGACACAGAAGAGAGATCGGCTGGAGAAAGCGGACGCGGCGTGGGAAATCCAGGCAGAATACCGGAGCTGGAACGATGAGGATCAGGAAATCCGGAAATACGAACAAGCGCTGGAAGAGACAAAGCGGAAAATTCCTCCGTGCAGGGAGAAGGTGAATGCCTGCTCGAATGCTTCGGAAGAGGCGAAGAAGCGGAAAGAGAAAGCGGATTCCGTTTATTCAGAGCAGAAGAAAAGTTTCGAACAGTCGCAGCAGCTTTTTGCGGAATTAAGGGCGGAAAAAACGAAAATTGACAGTTTGAGCCGGACGCGGACCGAAAAGGAAGAGGCATTCCGGCGTATGAAAGGCGCGTACGCGGATTTTGAAGCCGAAGAACGCCAGAAGAACGAAACGGTGCGCGCTTTGTCCGGAGCAGGCGCGAAGGCGGTTTCGCTGGATATGAAAATTCAGCGGGTGGAGGAGCTGCAGGAAGAGGCGTCGAATATTCTCCGTCTGAACGAAGAATATACCGAAGTAAGGGAAAGAGAAAGAAACGCGAAGGAGGCGTATCGGAAAGCCGCGGAACAGTTTTCTTCGAAGGATGATCAGCATCGGCGTCTTATGCGGATGTATCTGGATGCGCAGGCGGGCATACTGGCAAGAGGTCTCCGCCCGGGAGTGCCCTGCCCGGTCTGCGGCTCCATTTCGCATCCTTCGCCGCATATCCTGGAAAAAGAGGTTTCGGAGATAACACAGGAATCTCTGGAGCGGCTTTCGAAGGAGGCCTCTGCTCTTGATAAAGCGCAGCAGGAAGCTTCGAAAACGGCGCTTCGGCTGCGGACGGATCGGGAGCAGAGAGAAGAAACTCTTCGTGACAGGACCGGGAAATTCCGGAAGGATCTGACGGACTTCGGAGTGGATCCATGCAAAGGCAGTGAAGCGCTGGCGGAAAAGAAGAGCGTGCTTCAGAAAGAGAAGGTGCTTGCGGAGAAAGAGCGGAGAGAGTGGGATGCGGCTCGGGAATTTTTGGAAAAATCCGAAGAACGGAAGGCGGCGCTGAGAAGCGCGGAGGAGGAAGCGGGAAAAGCCAGGGAAGAGGCCGGGAACGCGCTTTCGAAAGAGATCGGAGCTCTTCGGAAGCTGGAAGAGAAAAAAGAGTTTCCTTCAGAGGATGCAGCGAGGAAAGCTTTGTCGGAGGCCGAGAGCCGGAAGGAATCGGCGGACAGGAGCGCAAAGGACGCAGGCGATGCGCTGCAGAAGGCCAGCAAGAGACTGACCGAACTTTTTACGCTGGAAACGCAGTATACAAGTCTTCTTCCGGATATGCGGGAAGAAAGGGAAAAACGCCGCCGCAAATACGAATCGGTTCGGGCGAAAAAGGGCCTTTCAGAAGAAGAGTGGGTGAAGTCTGTGAAAGAAACACCGAGATCGGTTCTTAAGTCGCTTCGGAAAGAGGTGCAGGATTACCGGGAACAGTGGCAGGCAGCGCAGGCATCGCTTCGTTTAGCGAAGAAAGCGGTCGCAGGCCGCGAGAAGCCCGATGTGCCGAAGCTGAAAGAGAAATCCGACCGGCTGGAAGGAATATGGGGTGAAGCCAGAAAGACTCTGGATGGCCTTCGTAGTGACGATGCGCAGAATGAAGAAACCCGGAAAAATTACGAACGGATTTTGGAAACCCGAAAGATGGCTTCGGAGCAGGCGGTTATGGTTGCGGGTCTTTATCAGCGGCTGTCCGGACAGGTGACCGGCGGGCGGATGGATCTGGAGACATTTGCGCAGCGGTATTATCTGGAGCGGATTCTTCGTGCGTCGAACCGGAGACTTCTGGATATGACGGACGGGGAGTATGAATTCCGAATGGTCCCGGCAGCGGAAGCGGGAAAAGGGAAGAACCGTGGACTGGATCTTCTGGTATTTTCGCATCTGACCGGGAAGAAACGGGAAATCGGCACTCTTTCCGGAGGAGAGTCATTCATGGCGGCTTTGTCGCTGGCACTCGGGATGGCGGATCAAATTCAGGAATCCGCAGCGGGCATTCATCTCGATATGATGTTTATCGACGAAGGATTCGGATCGCTGGACGATCATTCGAGAGAGCAGGCCGTACGGGTGCTGCAGCGGATGGCGGGGAAGGAACGGCTGATCGGAATTATTTCTCATGTCAGCGAATTGAAACAGGAAATCGAGGATCAGCTGATCGTGACAAAGGATGACGCGGGAAGCCACGTAAGATGGCAGATCAGCTGATTGAGCCGGCACCCTCCAGTGGGGGAAGCTTTGCCTGATCTTGCCGATCAGGGCGAATTGTGTTACTATTAAGAAAGTGAATTACAGTAGTGAAAGCACTGAATTTGTGTGACAGTGAAACAGTTAAAACGGAGGGAAACATTATGAAGGCGATTGCTACAGACAAGGCACCGGCAGCGCTCGGTCCTTATACACAGGCGTATGAGAATAACGGAACATTGATGGCTTCCGGTCAAATCGGCATCAACCCGGCAACGGGAAAGCTTCCGGCGACAGTTGCGGAGCAGGCGGAGCAGGCTTGCAAGAACGTTGCTGCGATTCTGGAAGAGGCTGGCTATACATTTGACAACGTAATCAAGACAACCTGCTTCCTGGCGGACATCGCTGATTTCGGCGCATTCAATGAAGTATATGGAAAGTACTTCACATCCAAGCCGGCTAGAAGCTGCGTTGCAGTAAAGGATATCCCGGCAGGCGCGCTGTGCGAGATCGAGATTACAGCGGTTAAGTAAGCATCGCTGCTTCTGTGAATGAATGACGGGCGTCTTTTGGCGTCCGCTTTTTTATTTTTGTGCGCCCGGATGCGTACATTTTTACCGGTGTGAGAGGACGGCGGCCAGGCACCGCCGCACCGCCTCCTCTGGATTTTTCCGGTATGCAGATTTTGGAATTTGGTTGGAATATGGGGCTTAGGAGACGTCAATGAATATCCATGCGCTTAGGAAACAGGAGGAACCGGATTTTATCCGGATCTGGCAGGAATGCTTCGGGGATTCCGAGGAAGTCATCCGGGAGTTTTTGTCTTATTTTAAAAATACGCTTCGCCTGTTTGTTTTGGAGGATGAGGGTCGTATCTGTGCTTCGCTTTCACAGTTTCGAATGGGAAGCTGGATTTCTGGGAGCGGTCTTGAATCCGGCCCCGATGTCCTTGTCAGCTACGCGATCGGGACAGAAGGCGCCTCCCGAGGCAGGGGCTATGGTTCTGCGATCACCGCTTTTGCCAGAGACAGAGCGGTGGAAGAGGGAAACGTCAGTCTGCTTTGTCCGGCGAATCAGGGACTTGTTGATTTTTACAGACCGCTCGGGTATCAGACGATATTCCGGATGAACGAAGGATTTCTGGATTTGAAAGAAAAGGCGAATGCAGGGAAAAGTCAGAAAAATTCTTTTGCTGCATCCGGATTCCGGAATATTCCCGGTGCTTTCTATTGCTCGATGCGGGAACGGTTTCTTCAGGGAAGAGTGCATATTTCACTTTCAGAAGATGCCGTCCGTGCCATTACGGAGTGCGCGCCTCCGGAGGGGGCGTTCTGGATTTCATCGGATGATTCGGTTATTTTCGCGGCAGAGGCCGGGGAGGATCCGGAAGAGTATCGGATTCTGGAATGCCTCACGAGGAACGGCAGCGTATGCGGAAGGCCGCGCCTTATAGAGATTCTTCAGGGATCGGGGCGGAGTGCTCTTCGCTTTCGGGTTCCGCTTAACGAAGCGGACGGAGCAGAGAATCAGGGTCTTGTGCAGGCGATGGCCGTGCTTCCGGAAGGGCTCATAATGCCGGATTCTCCAGAGGACTGCATTTCAGGGGAACGGAAGCTGCCTTGGTTTGGATTCCCGTTTGAATAAATTCGGCAGTGAATATATGATGTGAAAAGTCATGTAAGAGCATAGCGCTCCTGCATGGCTTTTTTATTGTCGCGTCCGGATGAAGAACGCCGTGAAAATTTTTAAAAAAGTTTTAATGTAACTGTTGACATTACATCGCAGCAGTGCTAAATTATTATTGTAATCGATAAGATTACAATAAAGACACGGACAAATCAAGATAACTACTTATAGGAGGATTCAAAATGAAAATCGCAGTAGTAGCAGCAAATGGAAAAGAAGGAAAACTTATTGTTAAGGAAGCCGTAGAGAGAGGCATCGATGTAACAGCTGTTGTACGGTCGGAAAATAAAACGGCTGCGGAGAAGGTGATCCGGAAGGATCTCTTTGATCTGACCGCAGAAGATCTTAAGGGATTTGACGCAGTGATAGACGCCTTTGGCGCATGGACGGAGGAAACACTGCCGCAGCACAGCACGTCGCTGGCGCACCTCTGTGACATCCTTTCAGGGTCGGATACCAGACTGTTGGTCGTTGGAGGCGCCGGAAGCCTGTACGTGGATCCTTCGCATACCACCTGCGTTTCTGACGGACCGGATTTCCCGGATGCATTTAAGCCGCTGGCCGCAGCGATGGCAAAGGCTCTGGGAGAGCTTCGCAAGAGAAGCGACGTAAAGTGGACCTATATCAGCCCTGCAGCTGATTTTCAGGCGGATGGAGAGAGGACCGGCGGTTACCTTCTGGGAGGCGAGGAGCTGAAGCTGAACGAAAGAGGAGAGTCGATCATCTCCTATGCAGATTATGCCATCGCCATGGTTGACGAGATCGAAAAAGGAAATCACATTCAGCAGAGAATCAGTGCAGTCAGAAAATAAAGAATGAAATCCATTTCACAGCAGGCGCTCCGAAAGGGGGCGCTTTTTTTGCGCAGGGAATCCTGTACGGCGGATCCTTACGGAGAAACATGGCGGTAAATATTTTTAATATAAGTTATTGACAGCGAACGCATTCGGGTATAGAGTATTAAGCACAGAGAAGGGAATACCCCATATGGGTAATTTGATTAGAGAAGTTTTTATTAGGAAGGTTATCATATGAAAACGAATCTTAGCCTGAGTACGGCCGATGTCGTCACATTATTTATAATTCTGGCGCTGATGATTGGCGGCGTCCGGATTGTGATCGGTTTTTTCCATACCGGAAAGCATAAGAATCTGACGAACAGCTATAACGGGAAAGGTCTTCTGCAGATGACTCTGCTCGTGGATGGCATGCAGTGCGGAGAATGCGAGATGCATGTGAACAATGCGATCCGGAAGAATTTCCCGGTGGAGAAAGTCCGCTCCAGCGCGACGAAAGGGGAGACGGTGATTCTGACAAAACAGGATATACCGGATCAGGCGCTGACAGAAGTAATCGGTGAAGGCGGATATACGGTAAAAGAAATTTTCCGCGAGAATGCGAAGCGTAAATTCGCGTAAGCCTGCATCGCATTAATATGCGCTGTTTCCATGCGGATGAAGATATGCATTCTGGAGGAGCAGCGCGAAACTCGCGGGATAAACCGTGAGATAAAAGGAAAAATTGGGGGATTTATATAGTGACCGCGGCTCGCTCTGGTCTTGTGAGGTGGCTTCCAAAAGTCGTACTTTTGGTGTCATTTCATTGTGCCGGGCGGGCGGCGGCTTTTTAGTTCAGATTATTAGACTATATATAGAGAGAGCCTTGTTGACTTCTTTGCCGATTTCCTTCATGATAAAATATATGCGGAAAGAGAGGCAGCCGGCAAGCTTCCGTCCTGGTTTTCCGTGCTGTATAAAAGAGCGGAGGAAGGCATGAAATTCAGGCCATGTATTGATATTCATAACGGGAAAGTCAAGCAGATTGTGGGCGGTTCGCTGAAGGACAGCGCCGTGCCCGGAAACGGAGAGGACGCTGGTTCACGCGCGGAAGAAAATTTTACTTCGGAGAAGGACGCGGCCTGGTTCGCGGATCTTTACCGGACATACCGTCTTACGGGAGGGCATATCATCCTTCTGAATCCCAGGGGAAGCCGGGAATATCAGGAGGATCTTAAAGCCGCGGAAGGAGCGCTCCGCAAATGGCCCGGCGGCATGCAGATCGGAGGCGGAATAACCGAAGAGAACGCGGAGACATTTCTTAAAATGGGGGCGTCGCATGTGATTGTCACATCGTCTGTCTTTGACGGTGAGAAGTTCTCCTGGAAGAAGGTCCGCGCGCTTTCCGAGACGGCCGGTCGGGAGCATCTTGTCATTGACCTCAGCTGCAGGAAGAAGGATGGAAAGTATTTTGTCGTTACGAATCGCTGGCAGACGTTCACGAATCTTTCGCTGGAAGAGGGAATTCTGGATTCGCTTTCGGAATTCTGCGCGGAATTTCTGATACACGGCGTGGATCAGGAGGGACTTCGGGCCGGATACGACGCGGATCTGATCCGCCTTCTTGCAAAACATGACCGGAATCCGATCACGTATGCGGGAGGGATCGCTTCAATGGAGGACATTCGGGAGATCCGGAGTCTTTCTTCGGGGAAACTGGATTTTACGGTCGGAAGCGCGCTGGATTTATTCGGCGGGAATCTTCCATTTGAAGAGGTTCGGAAGGTTTCGGATCTTCCGGCTGAATAGACGAATAACAGAAGTAAAAGGGGTGAACGTAAAGGACATGGAATTTGTATCCAAGACGTATGAAGAGCTGACAAAGAGAGAACTCTATGAAATACTGAAAGCGAGAGCGGAAATTTTTGTTGTGGAGCAGGAATGTATTTACCAGGATCTGGATGATATTGATTTTATAAGCCGGCATGTTTTTTACCGCAAAGATCAGAAAGTATTGGGATATCTTCGTGTGTTCTATAAGCCGGACGAAGAGAACACGGTGCAGATGGGGCGGGTGCTTACGCTTAAGCATGAAACCGGACTCGGAGGGAAACTTCTCCTCGCGGGGATAGAAGAAGTCCGCGAAAAAATGCCATGCAGAAAAATCGTCCTGCCGGCGCAGAGTCATGCGATCGGATATTATGAGCGGTATGGCTTTCATATCGTCTCGGATGAATTCATAGAGGATGAAATTCCGCATGTATGGATGGAGCGGGAGTTATAGAGAGCCGGAACGAAGGGCTCTTCCATATCATGGAATTACGGAACTATATGGAACGAAGGAAGGCCGTCGTTAGATGGCTGAACTTAGAGGTTCTGGAAAGAAACATTTTCAGCCGGCCATCTTCAAGCGGAAAGAGAACAGCCATGTAAGAGT
The DNA here is from genome assembly GCA_029098205.1 of Eubacteriales bacterium. Lineage (GTDB taxonomy): Bacteria > Bacillota > Clostridia > Peptostreptococcales > Anaerovoracaceae > Aminicella. The sequence continues at coordinate 9,258 of JAQXNW010000052.1, forward strand.
TTAACGCTCCCGCATGGCTGTTTTTCTACGCCCGAAAGGGCACAAATCTTTATCAATTTATCTTGCAGAAATGACTGCTATTACTTCCGTTCAGAGCTACATATGCACTACCGTAAGGCACAGAGCCTTTGGTAATAAAAAGGAGGAACACCACATGGCTCAACTCAATATTACATTGAATCAGGACGAATTTCTACAGTTACTTTCTGCCGACCGGAAAGATGCCTTCCGAACCCTTCTTCAGGACAGCCTGAACTCGGTTCTAAAGGCTGAATCCCAACAACAGCTACGGCAGCACCGTATGAGCGATCCGTTGGCCGTACAGATTCGCGAAACGGTTTCCGAACCAGAGATTTCAAAACGCGGATCGGAACGATAACGTTGAACGTACCGAGGCACAGGAACCAGCCATTCTATGCGCTGATCTTTGATAACGACTCCCGCAGCGAGGCCGCTCTGGTTACAACCATGGCAGAACATTGCGCAGAATGAGTATATGGCCTGTTTATCCTGCCGGAAGAAAGGAAAGAAAACCTGTACTTTCCATCAGATATGCAATACCGTTGACTTTCTTGCCATCGTAAGAAAGTACACCGATATTTCCGGGATTAGAAAATCCCTAAGCTGCGCCGCCTTTTTGCGGTTCTTTTTATGAAAAAAACGGAAGCGGGTTTTCCGCTTCCAACTGCTCTTCGTATATTCTGTTTCTGCGCTTACCGTTTATTTTTGGCAAAGCTCCTTCACGGTCTGGTTGATCAGTTTGCCGTCGGCCTTTCCTTTCAGTTCCGGCATTACGGTTTTCATGATCTGGCCCATATTTTTCGTGGCGAGTACATCCGAGAATTTCTCCTTAAGAAGGGCGGTGATTTCTTCCTTTGACATCATCTTCGGCGCGTATTCCCGGATCACATCAAGCCGGTACTGGTATTCCGCAAGAAGCTCCGGCCGGTCTTTCGGGCATGTGTTTACCTGCTCCTCCGCGGTATGAAGCTCTTTCAGAATCGCGCGGTCGACCTGTTCCTCCGAAATATCGTCCCGGGTTCCCTCGTTAATCGCGATGTTTTTCACCGCGGCGACGAGCGATGAAAGAACGTCCTTTCTTTCTTTATCATGGGCTTTCATAGCGGCGATCATATCGGTTCTCAGTTTCTGCATCTGCATAAGTCTTTTCTTCCTTTCCGGGGCGGTCAAAGCGCCTCCGTTCTCTATTATAGCACTCTCCTCTTCCTGCTGAATATGAAAAACAGAAAGCGCCGGAGAGGGTTTACGCATCTCCGGCGCAGGCAGGCTTCTTCAATTGTTTTTTTCTTTTGAATTCTCCCGGTTCCAGAAATCGACCGGTTCGTATTCCGAAAGCTTCGCGAGAAAGCCGCGGTCGGCCATGCGCTGCTGGATCCGGTCCAGAATTTCCACGCTGTCCGCGCTGATTGTATGGTAATGATAGCCCGATGTCACTTCCATCAGAGGCATGGATGGCGCGTCCTTCATCAGCGCTTGGTACTGTTCGATGTCATACCTGGATTTAATATGCATGTCAGCTCTCAGGATTCCGTATGCGCGGTGATAGACGAACACGTCATCGATCTCGCCGCCGTTGTCGATGATCAGCTGCATCTCTTCCTGGGATTCCTCATTTTTATGATAGCATTTTAAAACCCGTGAGACTTTTTCGCCGTGCAGACTGCTGTGTATGTAATATCCTCGGTTTGAAGAATAGATTTTATTTCCATTCGCCCGCATCAAGGCGATGTCCTGTACGATGACCTGCCTGCTGACGTGGAATTTCTCCGCAAGGACGCTTCCCGAAATGGGATTCGTGCTCTTTCCAAGTTCCTTCAGGATTTCTGTTCTTCTTTCATCGCCGGTCATTCGAGCTCTCCTTCTGTCCAGTTTCTACTAGCCAATCAGACTGCATGAAGATGTTTCATCGAAATATCCAGAATCGGCGCGGAATGCGTCAGCGCGCCGCTGGAGATAAAATCGATGTCAAGATCCAGAAGCGACGGAATCCGTTCTTTCGTGACATTTCCGGACACTTCGATTTCCGCCCTGTGGTCGATCATGCGGATGGCTTCTTTCATTGTATCATGATCCATGTTATCCAGCATAATAATATCTGCACCGGCATCCAGCGCATCCTGCACCATCGCGAGATCTTCCGTTTCCACTTCAATTTTCCGGACAAAGGGCGAATACGCTTTCGCCATGGCGATCGCTTCCTTCCCGCCGCCGGCCGCGCCGATGTGGTTATCCTTCAGCATCACACCATCGGAAAGGTTATAGCGATGGTTTGTGCCGCCGCCTGTCTTCACCGCGTATTTTTCGAAAATACGCATGTTCGGCGTCGTTTTCCGGGTGTCCAGGAGCCGGATGTTCGTGCCTTCCAGAAGCTTAACCGCCTCTCTTGTATAAGTGGCGATACCGCACATACGCTGCAGGTAATTCAGCGCGACGCGTTCGCCGGAGAGAAGGACACGGATATCTCCGGAAATTTCCGCGATTTTCTGTTTATTGTGTATTTCATCGCCATCCCGGAAAAACGGATTAACCCGAACCGATTCATCCAGAAGGTGGAACACACGCGCAAAAATATCGATGCCGCAGAGAATGCCGTCCTGCTTTGCGATCAGATCGACTTCTCCTTCTTTTCGCGAAGGCATGACCGCGTTCGTGGAAACATCTTCGCTGGTGATATCCTCCCGGAGCGCGCTGAGAATGTATGGATCCGCGTTTAGTTTCAATGTGACCGCATCAAACATGGAGTTCGTTCTCCTTTCTGGAATTTTCGGGATCAGCAGTTTCGGGAACTTGCGCGGCTCCATCCGAAGGGGACTCCGACGCCTGAAGCCGGTTGATCCGTTCGATTTCGCTGCGCACTTCGTCCTGGTAGGTGCGTTCCAGCTGCTCTATATTTTCGTACGGCGAAGGGTCAAAATTCTGGAAAAGAGTATGGTTTCTCTTTACATTTCCCCATGTAAGCTCGGCATTGGATGCTGCTCTTCCGGCAAAGACAAGACTTTCGAGAAGGGAATTACTGGCGAGACGGTTTTTCCCGTGGACTCCGTTGCATGCGGTTTCGCCAATGGCGTAAAGCTGTTTCATGCTTGTCCGGCTTGCATGGTCGACCTTGATCCCGCCCATAAAATAATGCTGCGCCGGTACGACCGGAA
>JAQXNW010000053.1 GCA_029098205.1 Eubacteriales bacterium
TAGAAAGCAATGACAATTCTCTGGCGGTCCGGATCGTGTCTGGCCGTTCGAGTGTTCTTCTGACGGGAGACGCGGAAACGGAGGAAGAGGACGCGATGGAGGTGTCGGCGGAGAGGCGGGAAAAATCGTCGAAATACAGTACGAAGCTGAAGGCAAGGTGGATGAAGGGACATGATTTGTCCGCAAATTCTCTTCTCGTGTCGGATATTTATGTGATGGGGCATCATGGAAGTTCGACCTCATCCAGCTGGGAGCTTCTGAAGTCGGCGGATCCGAAATACGCGTTCATCAGCTGCGGCCGCGAAAACAGCTACGGGCATCCGAACAAAGAGACAATGGAAAAACTGGAGAAGCTGGGGTGCAGAATGTACCGGACGGATCTTCAGGGTACCGTGCAGGCGGTTTCCGACGGAAAAACATGGAAGCTGAATGTAAAGCCAAGCAAGGATTACCGCTCCGGAGATGAAGAAACCGCGGCCGGGTATTCCGGCGCATCCGGATCGTCCGGAGCATCCAGCGCAGCGGGCGCTGCAAATGCGCCGTCATCGTCATCTTCCGCATCGCAGGGTTCTTCCGCATCACAGGGGAATTCGTCCGGTAACGCGGCGGTTTCTTCGGTTTCCCCTTCGGAAGCCTCTTATGTAGTAAACACGCATACGAGAAAATTTCATAAGCCGAGCTGCCCCAGCGCGAAGGATATGAAACCGTCCAACCGGATTTATACGGACGAAAGCCGAAGCACTCTGATTCAGGAGGGGTATCAGCCGTGCAGAAGATGTAAGCCCTGACGGAACAGACAAGAGCCTTGAGAAAATGGATAAGAGCCGCCGGGTTCAGGGAGAAAGATTTTGAAAGAACATTATTATCTATGTATCGATTTGAAATCCTTTTACGCGTCGGTGGAATGCGCGGAGCGGGGGCTTGATCCGATGAAAACGAATCTGGTTGTCGCGGATCCGGAGCGTACGGACCGGACGATCTGCCTCGCGGTGTCTCCGTCCATGAAGAAGCTGGGCGTCCGGAACCGCTGCCGGGTGTTTGAAATCCCGCCGAATATCGATTACATCGTGGCAGAGCCCAGGATGCAGAAATATATTGATTACGCAGCGGAAATTTACGGAATTTACCTTCGGTATATTTCAAAGGAAGATATTCACGTTTATTCCATCGATGAAGCCTTTCTTGACGTGACGCCGTATCTTCATATTTATAAGAAAACGCCGAAGGAGATAGCGGAATTTCTGATGAACCGCGTGCAGAAGGAGCTTGGAATCCGAGCGGCATGCGGGATCGGGACGAATCTTTATCTGACAAAGATCGCCCTGGATATTCTGGCGAAGCATTCGCCGGATTTCATCGCGTTTCTGGATGAGAGACTGTACCGCGAAAAGCTATGGGATTATCAGCCGCTTACGGACTTCTGGAGGATCGGAAAAGGTACCGCGCGAAAACTTGCATCGATGGGAATTTTCACAATGAGGGAGCTTTCAGGGGCGGCGGAAAAGAATGAAGAGCTGTTTTACCGGAAATTCGGCGTCGACGCGGAGCTTTTGATCGATCACGCCCGCGGCATCGAGCCGGTCACGATTTCCGACATTCGGAAGTACCGGCCGAAATCCAGAAGTCTTTCAAACGGGCAGGTGCTGATGCGGGATTATACACTGGAAGAGGCGGACATCGTCGTGAAGGAAATGGCGAATGAGCTTTGTCTTCGAATGACGGAGGAGCATCTTCTGGCTTCATCGGTTTCGATTTATGTTGGGTATTCGAACCGCCTTCACAGGAAGGGAAGCGGCGGCACCGAGAAGCTTCCGCATGCGTCCAATGCCTCCGGAACTGTCATTTCGGAAATGGTGAAATTATTTCAGAAGGTGACGGATCATGCGCTTCCGATTCGAAGAATCATGATGAGTGTGAATGGGATCGAGGATGAAAAAAGCGGGTGCCAGCTCAGTCTGTTCGGGCGGACGGAGGCTTCGAAGGAAGAGGCAAAGGAGCGGAAAATCCAGGAGGCGGTGCTTGCTGTAAAGAAGAGATATGGGAAAAATGCGCTTCTTAAGGGCCTTGATTTCGAAGAAGCGGCGACGCAGCAGGTCCGGAACCGGGAAATCGGCGGGCATAAACGGGGAGTTGATGACGAATGGCAGAAAAACGTGTGAGGGTTCCGATGCCGGTTTCGCAGCGGGCGAAGCAATTCATTCCATTTGCGGCGGTGTCCGGACTGGAGGAAGCGCTCCGTGCGAAGGAACGGGAGACAGAGCTTCGTGAAGAGGGAAATTTCCGAATTGTGAGGCCGATGGTATACAAACCATAGAATTTTCGCTATAATTTCGTTATAATGATAAAACATACTTATCTAATTGGATATGCGAAGGGAGAGTTGCACTGTGATTACCAGAAACGAAGCGTGGGAGCTTCTGAAGGAATATAACCAGGATCCGTTCCATCTGCAACATGGCGAAACGGTGGAAAAGACGATGATGTATTTTGCGGATCAGCTGGGGTACGGCGACGAACGCGAGATGTGGGGAATCGTCGGACTGCTTCATGATTTGGATTTTGAAAAATATCCGGAGCAGCACTGCATTAAAGAGCAGGAAATCATGCGGGAGAGAGGGATCGATGAGCGGATCATTCATGCGACCGCCAGCCACGGATATGGAATTACGGTAGATATCAAGCCGGAGCATGAGATGGAGAAGGTTCTTTATGCGGTGGATGAGCTGACGGGTTTGATCGGCGCGGTGGTACTGGTCCGTCCGTCCAAGAGCGTGCAGGATCTGACCGTAAAATCCGTGAAGAAAAAGTTCAAGCAGAAAAGCTTCGCGGAAGGATGTTCGAGAGAAGTGATCCAGAACGGCGCGGACATGCTTGGGTGGACATTGGAGGAATTGATTCAGCGGACGATCGACGCGTTGAAAACGTTCCAGAAATAATCGATGATGGATGAGATAAGGATGAGATAAGAAAGAAGAGGAATCCGGCCTTTTTTTCTTGTCTCCTTTTATTACTCATATATCTGGGGTGTTACATGAACGATGAATAACCGCTCATGCAGCAGCCTTTTAGATACGTTTTTGGTCCAATAATTTGAAATGCCTGATGTAGGATTAAAGAACCAATTGTCCTGCTCAGGCATTTTTGTATACAAGAAAAGAAGCCGATGCATCTGACATATGAATGTGAGAACGTGCATCCGGCGGTCGCACAAAAGAAAAAGGACTGCAAAGTTACTGCAGTCCTTTTGCCATGGTCGGAGTGGTGAGACTCGAACTCACGGCCTCTGCGTCCCGAACGCAGCGCGCTACCAACTGCGCCACACCCCGCCGACTTAGCTATTATAACACACTGAATTTTTATTGCAAGGAATATTTCACAGAAATATATTTTGACAGGTTTATTCGGAATGCATATAATATTAACGTTTCAGAGGCAGGGAGGAGAAACGGAGCATGACAGCAAAAATTCGTTGGATCAGCATACTCAGATTTGCGGCAATTCCGCTCGGTCTCCTGATGGGGAGGGAAGCCGCCCTTGGTTTCGGGCTTCCGGCAGGAATTATTCTGGGAATTGTTTTCGGATTTTCATTCTGGATTCTGGCCGCACATGGACGGACGCGGTTTCTGGCAGAGCGCATCGCGGAATCGATCCGAGCCGCCCTCAAGAAAGAAGGAATCAGCGATCCGGTGATTGAGCTTCAGAAAGGCCGGAACGGATTTATTACGAGAGTTTACGTGATCGGCAGGAGGGTCCGTCAGACAGAGATTCATAACTGGGTGCTTGACGCGATCAGCGAAGGAAAGCTGCGGAGGTATCTGTGGGTGCTTCAGATCGCGATTCTGGATACGCTGGAAGACTTCCCGGAGAAGCGACGTCAGATGAATGAGCAGTTCCGCCGGAACATCGAAAACCGCCGCGGATGAGGTGTCATACATGGAAATCGAATTGAAATATGATCTTACAGAGCAACCGGACGCATCGGATAAAATATTCAATGATGTGATGATACATTTTCTGGAAGATGGGGAAATTGAAAAAATTCCGATGAGTGCGGTGTATTATGACACGGATACTCTGGATCTCGCGAAAGAAAAAATCGCGTTTCGGATCCGGAACGAAGGCGGAAAATATGTCGGCACATTAAAATGGAATAATGAAACGGCAGAAGAACTTTCCATGCGGGAGGAAATGAATATTCATCTTCCGAAAGAAGCGGCGGAAGGAGAACCGGATATCGGAATTTTCCGGGAAAGCGGAATTTCGGACGATCTTATTCGAATCTGCGGAAAGAAGAAACTGGTTCCAATTGTCACCATGCGGTTCACCCGGTCGCAGGTAAGGGTGGATACGGGGACTTCCATCAGCGAGCTTTCCATAGATTTCGGGGAAATTCATGCCAATGGAAAAACCGCGCCGATTCATGAGATGGAGCTGGAATATTTTTCCGGAGACGTTGAAGATATGAAAAAGCTGGGAAAAAGAATTGCTGAAAAATTTCATCTCCGCCCGGAGATACGCAGCAAGTTCGGCAGAGGATTTGCGCTTCTGGAAATGGACTTGGAGGATGAGAGTGGGAAATAGATGCCGATCTTAAGAGAGTTTTCGGACAAAATTGCTCTTTTGGCAAATAAATAGGCTAGTTTCGAAGTAAAAAGGATGTGTTTCCGTGAAAAAATGGTGAAGAACCAGAAAAAATGGCGCATCTTTTGTTTACTTACCGGATGAATGTGTGTATACTTATTAAGTCTATATGCGGGTGCTGACGCCGCGGTATAAACAAGTCACATCAAATGCAGGAGGAATACGAAGAAATGAACGCAACACTGATTTCGAACGAAGACAATAAGGCGAAATTTACTATGGAATTTACCGCGGAGGAGTTTGACAATGCGGTAAATGATGTTTATAAAAAACAGAAAAACCGCTTTGCGGTAGACGGATTCCGGAGAGGCCACGCGCCTATGCGGATGATCGAGCGTTTCTATGGAGAAGGAATTTTCTTTGAGGACGCTGTCAACAATCTGGTCGGCGACGGATATCCGGAAGCGCTGGATGAACTGGACATCGAGACAATCGACCGTCCGCAGGCGGATTTCAGCGAAATCGGTCACGGAAAGCCGATGACGGTAACCATCGAAGTAGCGACATATCCTTCTTATGACATCGCGAAGGATGTTTATTCGGGAATCGATGTAGACCAGGCGAAGACAGAGACGACAGACGAAGACGTGCAGCATGAGATCGAGGCTCTTCAGGAGCGGAACGCGCGCATGGAAGTCGTTGACCGTCCGGTACAGGATGGCGATACAGTAACGCTGGATTATAAGGGCTTCGTCGGAGACGAGCAGTTCGAAGGCGGCACAGCGGAGCGGCAGGAGCTGAAGATCGGATCCGGCATGTTCATTCCGGGATTCGAGGAACAGCTTGTCGGCGCCAAGAAGGACGAGGCTGTGGAAGTAAAAGTCACATTCCCGGAGGATTATCAGGCAGCGGATCTGAGAGGGAAGGACGCGGTGTTCCAGTGCGTTATTCACGAGGTGAAGGAAGAGCAGAAGCCGGAGCTGGACGATGAATTCGCGAAGGACGTCAGTGAGTTTGATACGCTGGACGAGCTGAAAGAGGATACCCGCAAGAAGCTCCAGGAAGATAAGGAAAAACGCGCGGTAAACGACGCGAAGAACAAGCTGGTTGATCTGATCGTGGATAAGAGCGGCGTGGAAATCCCGCAGTCCATGGTTGAAAATGAAATTGACGGAATGATTGAGAACTTCCGCACACAGCTGGCTTACCAGGGAATGGACGTCAACACATATCTGAAATATACAAATACGTCGATGGAAGATTTCCGCAAGAGCCTGGAAGAGGATGCGAAGCATTACGCAACAGGCCGTGCGGTTCTCCGTTCGATTGCGAATCAGGAAAATATTGAAGCGACTGATGACGAAATGAATAAGGAGCTGGAGTCGCTCGGACAGCAGTATGGAATGGATGCGGACAAGATGCGCGAATCCATGGGCAAGAGCTATCTGGATACGCTTCGTCAGGATATCCGGGTTCGGAAGGCAATGGATCTGATCTACGATCAGGCGAATGTTTCCATTGTAGACGAGCCGGAGAAGACAGAAGAGAAGCCGGAGGACGAAGCGAAGGAAACGGAAGCGGAGAAAACTGAAGAGTAATCCCTGCTGCTTTTCCTGAATAAGACTTGGATTTGGTATGATTGTGCGCGGGGAGGAATATCCCTGCGCACCGTTGTATATGGCCTTTATGGGAAAATGTTTCCTCCTGCGGAAAGGAGTAGTCGGAAATGGCATT
>JAQXNW010000054.1 GCA_029098205.1 Eubacteriales bacterium
TCTTTGAAAAAAACTGATTCCGATTATCCATGATCCAAAAATCTCTATATTTTCGTTTCCGCCCTGTGCGGAATACCTGTTTCCCATTCAAAAGTATATACGAACTACTTCAAAAAGGCAAACTACCCGGACCTGCGGACAAAACGCCGGAATTTCGCAAAATTACCAAGTTCCCATAAGCCGGCTGTGTTATAATAATTTTATGTTTAAAATAATCAGGAAGGCGGATATCATCCTCTTTTTCGCCCTGCTGGCCTTCGGGATTCTCCTCTCCTGGATTTCCGTACGAAGCGCCTCATCCGGCGGACAGGTTCTGATCCGCGTACATGGGAAAGAATACGGGACCTATTCGCTTCATCAGGATCGAACAGTCACTGTGAAAAAAGACGGGCACCGGAATGTCATCAAAATTCAAGACGGCCAGGTCTGGATGGAATCTTCTACTTGCAAAAATCAAATCTGTGTGCATGAAGGGAAGATTTCCCGCACAAACCAAAGTATCATCTGTCTTCCGAACGAAGTCAGCGTAGAAATCATTGGCGGAAGGGACGGTTATGATGCGTTCTCGTAAGCAGAAAAGCACCGGTTCCGGAGGCAGAACGGACCGGCGCAGGAAGACAGAGCGCCTGGCCTATTCCGCCTTGTTCGCGGCGCTCGCGATGATTCTGACCGCGGTGGATTCGATGATTCCATATAACGTCGGGGCGCCGGGCGTAAAACTGGGACTCGCGAATTTAGTGATTCTCCTCGTTTTATATAAAATGGATCTCAAGTCCGCGGCATGGATCAATCTCATACGGATTCTCGCAGTCGGCTTCGCGTTCACAGGCGTTATGGCCATGGCCTATTCTCTGACCGGAGGATTTCTCAGCCTTCTGATTATGTGGGCGCTTAAGAAAACCGGGCGCTTCTCGATGATCGGCGTGAGCATGGCGGGCGGCGTATCCCATAATCTCGGCCAGATGGCTGTCGCTGCGCTGACGGTAGGAACCGGAAAGATCTTTCTGTATTTTCCGATTCTGGTTTATACCGGAATTGCCGCAGGGATCTGCATGGGGATCATTGCCTGGGTTGTTTCGGCGAAAATTCCGGATCGTTTATTTACGATTTCTGGAAATTAGAAATATTCTATAAATTAAACTATTTGTACCCGAACAAAAGAGGGTATATATATTCGGGAGGATTCTTACAGTATGAAGAAAGAAATAGTGCAGCTTCAGCAGCTGATGGAGGAACGCGGCATTGATGTATACTTTGTCCCTTCCAGCGACGATCATAATTCCGAATACTTCGCGGACCATTTCAAGTGCTGCGAATTTCTGACCGGATTCCGAAGCGAATCCGCCGAACTCGTACTGACTTGGGATTCGGCGAAGCTCTGGACAGACGGACGGTACTTCCTGCAGGCGGAGAAAGAGCTTGCGGGAACCGGGGTCGAACTGATGAAAATGGGAGAGCCGGGCGTTCCGACTGTGCAGCAGTATCTGACAGACCTCGTTTACAACAGTCAGTATTTCAATCCGATGACCGGAAAGAAGGGATATGTGCTCGGGTTCGACGGCAGCGTTGTAAGCTCCGCACGGGAGCATTCTTTCCGAAGCGCTCTTTCGCCGCTGGGAGTTACACTCCGCACCGGATACGATCTCGTCGGTGAGGTATGGAGCAGCAGACCGAAGGATGTTCCGACGCACATCCACCGCCTTCCGCTGATTTCCTCCGGGAAACCCGCGTCCCAGAAGCTGGTCGATGTCATTCATGCCATGACAGAAGACGGCGCGACGCATCTTCTTCTCTCCGATCTTTCTGAAATCGCATGGATCACAAATCTCAGAGCTTCCGATATTCTTTATACGCCTGTTTTCTACAGCTTTCTGCTCATCAGTCTGGAGCAGGCAGAGCTGTTCGTAAAAGACGGCGCGCTTCCGAAGAATCCGGATGGGACGCTTCGCATTCCGTCTGATTATATCGACGGCTGGCATCCGAAGCAGGAGATAAAAACGTTGACTCCGGCCGCGCTTCAGGCGGCGCTTAAGAACCGGCCGAAACCGGAAGATCCGATGACGCCGTTTCAGATCGCGCGGAAGGAACTTGCGGAAGCGAAAGCCAGAAGAGCCGAAGCGGAATTCGAAGCTCCGGACCGAAGGCACGACGGGGGCGAATCCGCATACGGCGTTCCTGTTCACACTGCAAACCGCCCCAAGAAAGAAGAGCGTCCGACAGATCCGGAAGATCTATCTTTTCTCACGATCCGAAATTACAGCGAAATCGAAGACGCTCTGGCGTCTCTTCCGGAAGGATCGGTCATCTGGTACGATCCGGAGACTACGCCGGCAAAAGTCGCAGAAGCCATTCCGGACAGCGCTTCTTCCATCCGCAGGGAAACTCCGGTCCGCATCCGTAAATGCATAAAAAACAAAATAGAGATTCAGAGCACGCTGGAAGCGCACATCCGTGACGGACGGGCGATGGTAGAATTCATACATTGGCTGAAGACATGGAGAGACACGACCGCGAAGCTTCGGAATGCGCCGAAGCTTACGGAAATGGACGCGGCTGAAAAACTGAATTCCATCCGGCTGAAACAGCCCGGGTGCTTTGATCTCAGCTTTGAAACGATCGCAGGATACGGTCCGAACGGCGCCATCATTCATTACGCGCCTTCCCGGGAACACGATGCGGTGCTCCGGCCGGAGGGATTTCTTCTGGTGGACAGCGGCGGACAGTATCTTCAGGGAACAACCGACATTACCAGGACCATCGCGCTTGGACGGCTTACGCCCAAGATGAAAGAGTATTATACCTATGTCCTGAAATCGCACATCGCTCTGGCTAATGCGGTCATTACGCCGGACACAACCGGATCCGGGCTGGACACGTTGGCCAGACGGCCGCTTCGGGATCACGATCTGGATTTCAACCACGGCATCAGCCATGGTGTCGGGCACGTTCTCAGCGTTCATGAAGGGCCGAACGGCATCCGCCGCTCCGCGCGGGAGCTTCGAATCGGACCGGGAATGATCCAGTCCGACGAGCCGGGCGTTTATATCGCCGGCGAATTCGGAATCCGGATTGAAAACGAAATCATCTGCACAGAAAACGAAGACGGAAATTACTGCTTCATCCCGATTACATACTGCCCGTATGAACGGGAGGCGATTCTTCCGGAGCTCCTGAGCGACGAGGAAATAGACTGGATCAATTCCTACCATCAGGCTGTTTATGACGTTCTTTCGCCGAGAATCGACGATTCTCTCCGTGGATTCCTGAAAGAGGAAACCGCTCCGATCGAACGGTAGTATTTCACGATGTTTTCTTTATGAGTCAAACCGAACGGGCCGCCGCTTTTGAAATGCGGCGGCCCGTTCATTATTTAAAGGGAAGCCTCTGTCACGGATAAGGCTCCTGTCACGAACCAAGCTTCTATTCAGGACCAGCTTCTGCACCGGACCGATCCGCTGCATCAGTCCAGAGGGCACCGCTTTGACCCGGAGCCCCGGAGAAGCTCGTACATCGCATCCTTCAGTCCGTCGATGCTGAGCCGGAACATCGGAAATACTTTCTCAATCTCTATAAAGGATTCTCCCATCCACCGGATATCCGCATCCCGTTCCTGCGGATGAAGCCAGACGCTTCGGCTGTACTGATCCCGGAACCGGCGGAACCAGGTAAGCCCGCCCACGTGCCCTCTCCCGGATCCTCCTGTCAGTTCATACAGCGCCATATCCGCGTCTCCGACAAAAATCACGCGGTATTCTCCTGAAATATTTTTAAGAATCCAATCTGTCTTAACCGTTTTTTCCGGATCGATGGAAGGATCCGTATAAACGACAGACTCCAGACAGTTGTGGAAATAGTAGATTTTAAGATCCTTGAACGAATTCGCTTTATGGAGCGACTGAAACAGAAGGCTTAAAAGCTGTTCATAGGGTTTCATCGATCCTCCCGAATCCATCAGAACCATCAGCTTCAGCCTGTTTTTTCTGGGCGGCTGCATCGTAATATCCAGGATTCCGCCTCTTCGGCAGGTATTCTGAACCGTCCCGTATATATCCAGTTCCTCCTCGGAGGTATCCATTTTCCGGGACATCTCCCGAAGAAGACGAAACGCCATTTGAAACTGGCGGGATTCAAGCGCTGAGTCCGTTCTCCAGTCCCTGAATCTGCGGGAACCCCGCGCGTGAATAATGGATTTCCCGCCGCTTCCCTGCACGCCTGCGCTGCTCCCCATCGTTCCGACGCTCAAATCTCTGCCACTCATGCCCGGACTGTCTGACCCCGCGGAGACTTGACCCGAAGCATCCTCGGAATCCGCCGCAAGCCTCACTGAAAGCGCCTTCCGAATCTCGGAGTCATCAAGACCCCGCACTTCCATATATCCGGAGAAATATTCAGAAACCGCCTCCGGATGATGAAGGAGCTCCTCCATCTCCCGGCGGAGCTCATCCGAAGAAACGTCCTTGAAAAACTGGTAGAACAGCTCTTCGAACTTGTCATAATCTGACTCTTTTTTTACAAGAAGCGTTCTCGCGAGGATGAAAAACCCCCGAAGAGTCTGTCCATGAAGTCCAAGACGCATCCCTTCCATTAAGCTCAGCCAGTCATCCATAGAAACCTTGATTCCGCCGCTTCGAAGAAGCAGCAAAAAATCCAGAAACATTATTTCAGTCCTCCGAAGCCGGATTTTTTCACAGTTTCAAGATCCTCATCCTTTTTCAGGAGGAAACCCGCAAGCGGAAGATCCTGTCTGAGCCGGTCCGTCGGAAGCCCGCTCAGCTTAAGGGCACGGATCCAGTCCAGAAGTTCGCTTGTGCTCGGCTTTTTCTTAAGTTCAAAATAATCCCGGACATAGAAAAAGGCGTCGAGAACCTGGTCGATGAGCTCATTCTCGATATCCGGATAATGCGAAAGAAGGATATCCCGCATCATTGCTTTGTCCGGAAATTCGATGTAATGAAACGCGCAGCGCCGGAGAAACGCGTCCGGAAGCTCCTTCTCCGCATTCGATGTAATGATGACGATCGGGGGATATTTCGCCCGAATCGTTTCATCCGTCTCCGGGATATAAAACTCTATGCGGTCCAGCTCCCAGAGGAGATCGTTCGGAAACTCCAGATCCGCCTTGTCGATCTCGTCAATCAGAAGCACGCACTGCTCATCCGCCGTGAAAGCTTCACCGATTTTTCCCATCTTGATATAATTCTTTACATCATTCACGCCTTCGTTGCCCAGCTCGCTGTCATAAAGGCGGCGGACTACATCATACTGATACAGCCCATCCTGTGCCTTTGTCGTGGATTTGATGCTCCAGGCGATCAAAGGCTTCCCCAATGACTCCGCGATCGCTTCCGCAAGCGCGGTCTTTCCTGTGCCGGGTTCGCCTTTCACAAGCAGGGGCTTTTTCATGGCAATGGCAATATTTACGGTTGTTTTCAGGTCCTCGCTGACAATATACTGATCGGCTCCCTGAAATTGATATACGCTTTCAGACATTTCGTATCTCCATGTACCTCATATGTACTCCATGTATCCAGCAGGGTCATGTCGGGTTTCCCAAGGGTGTTCCGCGAAATGAACCCCGTAAATCAGAAAAAAGGCAGACGGCAATCATGCCGCCCGCCTCCTGTTATTCGTTCATCGCGCTCGTCCGCTTCTTCGAAGGACTGCGCCGAAAGCCTTGCAGCTCCGAAGCCATGCGGCCGGTTATGCCCAAGGTTACGCTCAGTCGATCGCCTGCATCAGCGGCGGAATCATCTGCTTTTTCCGGCTGACAACGCCAGAGAGGAGAATCCCGTCCTCTCCCGGTTTCTTTTCGACATCAAACGCGGATTCCAGAACTTCTTCCGCTTTCTCACCGGCGTAAATCACGCGGCTGCTCTGATCTGCGATGCTTGTCGCCATAAAGAAGCACATGTCGGTATTATCCTTCGCCAGAGTCGATTCCATATACGGCTTCACAAGCTCCACCGCCTGCTGGAGGTTATCCGGACTCATATAGCTTCCCTGTCCGACGCCGAACCGGATATCACCCTTCGTGAAGATCTTGAAATCTCCATAGAATACATCCTCTGCAGTCCGTCCTTCCAGACTCTCCCCCGCGCTGAACATTTCCAGCGCATGCTGGTGCGGGTCAACGCCGGCAATCTTCGCAAGCGTTTCAGCCGCCTTCACGTCCTTATCGGTGCATGTCGGCGAACGGAAATCCAGCGTATCCGAAAGAATCGCGCTTAACATAAGTCCCGCGGTTTTCGGATCGATGGCGATCTGATTTTCCTGATACATGCCATAAATAATTGTCGCCGTGCATCCAACCGGCTTATTGACAAACTGGATCGGATTCTTCGTTTCGATATTTCCGATTTTATGGTGATCGATGATTTCCAGAATCTGCGCCTCTTCAAATCCATCCACGCACTGCGTCTTTTCGTTATGATCGACCAGAATCATTTTCTTTCCCGTTTCCGTAAGGAGACTGGAGCGGTCGATCACACCGATGTATCTTCCGTCTTTCCCCGAAACAGGGAATGCGATATGGCGGCTGGACTGCATCACGGTGCGGACATCATCAACCCGGTCTTCCGTATCAAAGAGAACCAGATCCTCTTCTCCCGTCATAAATGCGCGGACCGGCGCACTCTCCGCGATTCTTCTAGCGCATGCGTATGTATCGAACTCCGTCGAAATCACAGTCACGCTGCGCTTCTTCGCTTCTTCCAGAACCGCATCCGACACATTTCCGCTCAGGCATACGATCAGAATGGCGCATCCGCCCTCGATCGCCGCAAGCTGTGCGTCTTCACGGTTGCTGACGATCAGAATGCTGCCTTCTTCCGCCTTTGCCTTAATAAGTCCGGCGTCTCCGGCGCCTACCAGAATCTTTCCGGACTCGATGACCGCATCCGCGTTTCCGGTAAGAACATTCCCGTGAAGAATATCCAGCACGTTCTTGAGCGGCGTCTTGGAAACCGCCAGAACTTCCGGATCCAGGTTGTCCATGTTTCCCTTCGCGATGTCATTCAGCGTGATAAGGCCCGCGATTTCTCCGTTTTTCCGGACGATCGGCTGGCTCTTCGCATTTGCCTCCCGCATCGCCTTCCATGCAGCGCGCATGCTGGTTTCTTCCGTAATCGGAACGATCTCATCGATCTCCAGATCTCCGACCTGCGTAGCGACACTGGATACGAATTTCGGCGCTTCTGCGCCAAAGCGCTTTAATACATACGCGGATTCCAGGCTGACATCTCCGGCGCGGCAGGCCACGTATCTCTTTCCATCGTTCATCTGGTTTTTCAGATTCGCATATGCGATCGTAGAGCAGATCGAATCCGTATCCGGATTCTTATGCCCGATGACGATGACTTCATTGCTGTCATTAATTTTCAAAGTATTTCCCTCGCTTCCTTCTCATCGGCGGATGATCCGCCTCCGAATGTCTCCAAATCATCTGCCGATGATATGTCTTCAAGTCATCTGCTGACAATACGTCTCAGAGTCTCTACTGATGATATGTCTCCAGGAATTCACCAAGCGCCGTAATCGCCGCCTTGATAGTGCGCGTGTGCGGCAGATAAACCGCGCGGAAATGATCCGGATCCGGCCAGTTGAATCCGGTTCCCTGCACGATCAGAACCTGCTTCGAATGCAGGAAATCATACGCGAACTGCATATCATCGTGAATGTTGAATTTCTCCGTGTCAATCTTCGGGAAAATATAGAACGCGGCATGCGGCTTAACAACGCTGATTCCCGGAATGTCCTTCAGCGCGTTGTAAATGCAGTCTCTCTGGTCATAAATTCTTCCGCCCGGCTGCAGGTATTCATTCACGCTCTGATAACCGCCCAGAGCCGTCTGCACGATGGACTGCGCCGGCACATTCGAACAAAGACGCATGCTGGAGAGCATATTGATTCCTTCCATATACCCTCTTCCGAGATCCTTATTTCCGGAGATGACCATCCATCCAATACGGAATCCCGCGATCATATGAGATTTTGAAAGTCCGGAGAACGTTACGCAGAACAAATCCGGAGCCAGAGACGCCAGCGATGTATGCGTATATCCGTCCATCACCAGACGGTCGTAAATCTCGTCCGCGAACAGGATCAGCTGATGTCTCCGCGCGATCTCAACGATTCCTTCCAGCACTTCCTTCGGATATACCGCGCCGGTCGGGTTATTCGGATTGATAACGACAATCGCTTTCGTCTTGTCTGTAATCTTGCTTTCCATATCCGCAAGATCCGGATACCAGTCGGACTGCTCATCACAAAGATAATGAACCGCTTTCCCGCCGGCCAGCGTCGCGCAGGCGGTCCACAGCGGATAATCCGGCGCCGGGATTAAAATCTCATCCCCGTCGTTCAGCAGAGCCGACATCGCTACATTAATCAGCTCGCTGGCACCGTTTCCGGTATAAATGTCATGAATATCCAGATTCGGGATATTCTTAAGCTGGCAGTACTGCATGATGGCCTTCCGCGCTGCGAAAAGACCTCTGGAATCGGAATATCCTTCCGAATCCACCGCGTTCCGCATGAAGTCTTCAACCACTTCATCCGGAGCCCGGAAACCAAATGTCGCCGGATTTCCGATGTTCAGCTTGAGAATTTTCTTTCCTTCCTCTTCCATACGGGCGGCTTCCGCCACAACCGGACCTCTTACATCATAAAGAACATTATCGAGTTTCGTCGATTTCTGGAATGTTCTCACTCCAATCCCCTCCCTCTGTCAGCAGCATCTGACGGCCTCTGAAACACATAATTACGCACCGTTCGGTGCAGTGCACTCAAAATAGGTACAATTTTTATAATATCATTTTGCTATCTTATCCGCAATAAAAAGCAAATCATAATAAGCAAATCAAGAGAGCTTCGAAAATTATCGCTTTCCGGACTTTCCGGAGCGCGATGCTCTCCGCGGCCCCGATTTCAGCGGCTTTTTCCCCGAACTTCGGCCCTGCTTCTGATTCTTCGCAAGTCTTTTCTCCGCCTCTGCTCTCTTACGCCGCTTCTCTTCCAGTTTCCGGCTCTTCCGGTAAAGCACGAACTTCCGCCCGATCACCTGCACCGGTTCCGCATGGCAACGCTCTGCGAGCTCATCGCAGACTTCTCCGGGGGCCTTCCCGCTGGTCTCCAAAACCCTGACCTTCACCAGCTCCCAATCCTCAAGAAGATGGTTCATCTCCAGGACAGCGGCCTCCGTCAGCTCATTTTTTCCGATCTGCATTCTGTCCGGTTCGGAAACCGCCCGGGCGCGAAGCGCTGCGCGTTCTTTACTTGTCAGCATGTTTTTCCTTTCTATATATAATATTCCTTCCGCTGTATTTGCCTTTATATATGCCTTCTATGTCCTCCGCTCGGAATCCGCTCGAATCTGCGTGTGCCTTCTTGCGTGCAGCCTCTTATCGTTCATATTCCCGGACCGCGTCCCGAAGCCGGATCAGCCCCTTCTCCAGCACCTTGCGCGGGCATGCGATATTCACCCGCTCAAATCCGGCTCCCGCTTTTCCGAAAATTTTTCCGTCATCCAGCCAGAGCCTGGCTTTTTTCACGATCAGATCTTCAAGCTCTCCGTCGGAAAGTCCCAATCCGCGGAAATCCAGCCAAAGCAGATAAGTTCCCTCCGGCTCGATCAGCTGCACTTCCGGAATTTCCGTCTTCAGAAAATCCCGGGCGAACGCGAGATTTGACTGGATGTATTTCAGGCACGCTTCGTACCACCCGTCCCCCTCTTCATAGGCCGCCTGGCAGGCGGTGAGCCCCATGATGTTCGAAAGCCCGCATCCGGCTTTAAACAGTTCCTGCCGGAACCTCCTTCTAAGCTCCCTGTTTTTTATGAAGATATTCGAAATTTGAAGTCCGGCAATGTTGAACGTCTTGGACGGCGCCGTGCAGATGACGGAGATGTCTTCAAACGCCGGATCCACGGTCATAAACGGATGATGCGTATATCCCGGCATCAGAAGGTCGCAGTGGATTTCATCCGAAACAACCGTCACATGATGCTGAAGGCAGATATCCCCGATCCTCTTCAGCTCTTCCTCCGTCCATACACGCCCGCCCGGATTATGCGGACTGCACAGAATAAACAGGTGAATCAGATTCTCCTCGATCTTTTTCTCAAAATCGTCAAAGTCTATTTCATAATGCCCGTTTACCAGCTTCAGATCGCTGGAAACGATCTTCCGGCCGTTGTCCCGGATGACTTCACTGAACGGATAATAGACCGGCTGCTGGATCAGTACGCTGTCCCCTTCGGAGGAGTACGCCCTCACCGCTAGCGCGAGCGCCATGACGACGCCCTCCGTCTGGACCATCCACGACGGATCCGGACACCATCCATGATGGCGCCGAAACCAGCCAGTCACCACCTCATCATACGCCTTCTCCGGCTTCGTATACCCAAATATCCCGTGATCGGCCGCTCTGTGAAGCGCTTCAATCACGCAGGGCGCCGTCTGAAAATCCATATCCGCGATCCAAAGCGGGAGAACATCCTCCGGAAGCTCCGGATGCGAAGAGATATCATATTTCAGCGCGCCAGTTCCCCGCCGGTCAATAATTTCATCAAAGTCAAAGCTACTGTTCATGCTTCCCTCTTCCCCTTATTCCAAAGCCTGCGCTTTTCTTCCGTATTTTACCCTGTTTCCAGGCTATCCGCAATGATCTTCGAGCCTTCCCGCAAAACAGCATTCTTTCCTCTTTTCGTTCTGTGCTATAATAAAGGACAGCATTTTTTTAAGAAAGAGAACCAATGGCAAATCTAATTTTCAGTCTAAACGCGACAATTCCGGTTTTTCTGGTCATGGTACTTGGATTTTTTCTCCACCAGATCGGATGGATCGATGACTTGTTTGCCCAGAAAATGAATCAGTTTGTATTCCGCGTGCCGCTTCCGGTCATGCTTTTTTACCAGCTTGCGCACACGGATTTCCGGGATGCCTGGGACACGAAATTCGTTCTGTTCTGCTTTTTCGTGACCCTGGCCAGTATTACCATCGCCGTTCTGATTTCCCGTTTTCTCAAGGATCCAGGAGAGCGCGGAGAATTTATTCAGGCATCCTACCGGAGCAGCGCGGCTATTCTCGGCGTCGCATATATCTCGAATATCTATGGGGACGCCGGCATGGCGCCGCTTATGATGATCGGAAGCGTTCCTTTGTATAACGTCATGGCGGTGGTCATTCTGACCGTCACCGCGCCCGCTGCGAACGGGAAAGAAGGGACGGAAAGCGAAGCTCTTCCGGCGGCATCCGGAGATGCGGCTCCGAAGGATTCATCCGGTTCTGCTTTGTCCCGCCTGGATCCTCAGCTGATCCGGAAGACGCTCCGGGGCATCATCACGAACCCGATCATCCTGGGCATTCTGGCAGGGCTTCTCTGGTCTCTTTCCGGAATCCATATTCCTCATATCATCAATAAGACTTTGTCCGAGGTCGGCGTTCTCAGCACGCCGCTCGGTCTCCTCGCCATGGGCGCCAGCGTGGAACCCAGCAAGGTATCCGGCGAACTGAAACCGGCGATTATCGCAAGCATTCTGAAACTTGTTGGATTCTGCGCTCTCTTCCTTCCGCTCGCGGTTTCGCTGGGGTTCCGGAATCAGAAGCTGGTCGCCATTCTCATTATGCTGGGAAGCGCCTCCACTGTCACCTGCTTCGTCATGGCGAAAAACATGGGACACGAAGGAACACTTTCCACGAACGCGGTGATGATCACGACCATTCTGAGCGCGTTCACGATCACAATGTGGCTTTTTATTCTGAAAAGTCTCGGATACTTATAAATCCGGCCGCTTATAATAAGCAGTGTCTCCGAAGCGTAAAGGTCATCCCCGGCACACGGGATCGATGGCAGAAGAAGACAAATGGAGACTGAAAGGAGACGTCCCTATGAGAAAAATCGGCACATGGAATCCGCCGGACCGAAAAACCAGGATCAAAATTCTGGCGCTTCTCATCTTCAGTCTGGCGGTCTTTCTCTTTGTATATAACAATGCGGGGGAATACAAAACCCCGATCGTCCGGGTTACAAAAATTGCCCGGTCCTCAAAAACCGTAACGGTTAAACAGACCCTCGCGCAGGGAAAGACGCGGAAAATCAGCCGGAAAGAAACCAGCCAGAAAATCACCGCCGTACGGGTGAACGGAAGCCAGAAAGGGACGGTTCTTCATCTAACAAATTCCTACGACGCAACACTGAGCTACCAGGAAAATTACCACGTCGGAAACTTCCTGTTTGTGAAAAAAGGCGCAGGCGGCTGGACGATCACCGGACAAAAACGGGACTATATCATGGTCTTCGTTCTTCTTCTGCTGTTTGACTGCCTCATACTAATCACAGGGAAAGAAGGCTTCTACACCGTCGTCGGCCTCGCCGTCAATGTCGGAATCTACTTTTATACCATTTTCGAATATACAAAAGGACGGAATCTGTTCACACTGTCGATTCTTTCAGTCGTCGTTTCCGCCTGCGTCATTCTGGTCTTAATCAATGGCTTCAACCGGATTTCCGCGGTCTCTATCGCAGCCACGCTGATTACATGCGCGGCCGTCACCGGCATCGCGGCGCTTGCTTTGTCCATAAGCAAAGACATCCAGTACGAATTCATGACTTTTCTTCCGGAGCCGTACACAACCAAGCAGGCCAATACCGCGCTGATTTCCGAAGTGCTTGTCGGCTGCCTTGGTTCAGTCGTGGATATCTGCGTGACGATGACTTCGTCTTCGCAGGAAATCCGGCACCGGACGCCTTCCATCCGGCCGAAGGAGCTCTTTCTTTCCTGCCGTGAGGTCGCGGACGACATTATGGGCACGATGATCAATATCATGCTTCTTACGAATGTCGCGGCGTTCCTTCCGATCTATGTGATTTCCGTACAGAACGGATTTGATATCTTCACAGTGATCCGAAACGATTTCTTCTTTGACGCCGTGCGGTTCCTGACCGGAAGCATCGCGATCGTGCTTGCCATTCCGATTTCGATCGTCGCGGCTGCCTATCTGATGCCGGCAGAAAGGAGGCTTTCACATGATTCCTAAACTCGCACTGGTCCTGGTTGTCCTGGTTCTTGCGTTCGGCACAGAGCGGATGGCGCAGTCCCTCGTTACCATTCTGACGAACTGCCTTCTGTTTCTTGCGATCATCATCGGCATCTATTTCGGATGTCCGCCCTCGCTGACCGCCTCTTTAGGATGCTTCGCGATTTTCTTAAACTCCCTGTTTTATTCCGGAGGCATTAACGAAAAAACAATCAGCGCGTTCTACTCCGTGCTGATTGTCATGGGAATTACTGCCGCGCTCTCCTGGGTATTTATCTGGTACGGAAACCTGCAGGGATTCATGGTACGCCAGTACGTCAACATTTCAGCCGCCGAGGGTTATACCGACCATATCCGCGTGAATATGCTCTGGCTTACGATTGCTGTCGTTCTGATCACCATGCTGGGAACCGCGATCGACACCTCCGTCACCATCGCGTCCTCCATGTACGAGGTTCGGAGGCACAGTCCGGATCTCAGCGAAGCGGATCTCCGCCGCTCCGGAATTTCCGTGGGCAAAGACATCGTCAGCTCTTCGATGCATACGCTGTTTTTCATATTTTTCGCGGAATACATGACGCTGTTCATCTATTTCGCGGAGTTTTCACAGTTTTCGGAAGCTGTAAATTCAAAGGAAGTCGTCCAGCAGATTGTCATCATCGCCGTCGCCGGGATTGCGTCCGCACTCGTCATTCCGGTTACAAGCTCCATTTCCGCGCATCGGTTCGCGAAACTGAAGCCGGAAGATTTTATAGAAGCGAATGTGACGAATAAGTAAAGAATTTGAAGCAAATCGACACAATGATTCCATAAAATCGACGATCATTCCACGTGATGGCATCACAGGGGACAGGTATATTATGAAGTGTCGAGAGGCAATACAAACCAAACCACCAACAAGTTAACTTTTTCATTTTTCCTAAGTTCATAACTACCTAAGAAAAACCGGGCATACGCCCGGTTTTTCTTATTTTAAAACTATACAAACATCGACGGGAGAAGCATCACAATGCAGAGGAAAACAATCAGCGCAATCACAGCGATCTTCGCAGCGAGGCTCCCCGGACGCCGTTCCTTCTCCGAGCGCCCGGAAATAACCGGATGGTTTTTCTTCTCCATCGGTTTTATTTCTTCTTTCGAATCCCGCTCATTTTTCCCTCTCTCCGGCTCCATGCCGCTCCGACCGGCCTTTTTCATATTTCGAATCGCTCTGCTGCTCATAGTTTTTCTCTCTTTCTTCCCGATCGTATCGTATTCTCATTAACTGTATTCTTATCGACCGAATTCTCATCGACCGTTTTCTTCTTATATATACAAACCCGCCTGCATTTGAACCCGCCTACCGCATCTTCCGGTAGAGCTCATACCCTACTTTCCGCAGATTCTCCGGAATATGCCGGACGGATCTTCGTATGAATTCCTGCGTGTCCTTGTCCAGATCCGCAAAAGGCACCAGCTCCGGCGTCGTCCGAAGGGCATTGTTCTTCTTCTCTCCGAATTTCCAGCCATCGGAAATTTTATCTTTCATCCAGCGGTCATGCTCCATCTCCGCGAGAAGCTCCAGTACTGGCCCGTAAAGCTCTGTGATCGCATCAGCCGCGTTCGAATAAATCGGACGGATTCCGATCGGGCAGTCGTAATCCTCCAGCCTTTGTCCGATATAACGGATCTGGGAGCGATAGCCTTCCTTAAAGAATTCATCCAGCTCTCCCCAGGGGCGCATGTCCGGAGAAAGACGAAGCTTCTGAATCCGGTCGCTGTCCATCCCAAGCCGCTCCGCTTCCTTAAGCTGCGTCTCACAATACGTTTCATGCGCCGTTTCCGCATATTTCTCGACCACCGATCCCATGCTCTGTTCAAACGCCAAACGGCGCTGGAAATCCGCAGCGTCCATATGAATATTCAGCTGCTCCTCCATCGGAAGGCAGGACGGCGTAAACCGCTCCACCTCCGAAAGGCGGCTCATATCCAGAAGGAAATTCAGCGACCGCGCGCCATGCCTGTATTCCGACACTGTAAGAAGCGCCGAAAGAAGCGCCTCCGAAATATGCACGGTTTTTGTCTCCGGATCATAGATGCCGGAAGTTTTCCGCACCAGCTGGTCGCGCATTAAAACCGCACGCCGGATGATATGGCTCCGGTCCAGCGGCGTCAGAGGATTCGGCCCCTTTACATTCAAAAATCCCTTAAGACGGCTCACAAAATCCGGTCCCTACACCGCCCGGAATCCCTCCTGCGCTTTCGCTTCCTTCGGAATAAATTCATTGAAATTCGAAGCTGTCGCACCAGCAAAGACAAACACACCGCCGTGCACCAGATGCGTACGCCCGTCTTTTACGAATTCTCCGTCCTGCATCGGCGCAAGAAAATATTTCAGCCATCCTCTCGGTACGCCGTTCAGCTCGGAGTCAAACTCGTCAAAGAAGATCAACGGAATCCGGTCCTTCGGCGCGGAATGCACCGCCTCATACATCGCGTCTCCAAGCTGCGACGGCTCCTTGAGCTGCGAAAGATTGAGAGAAGTCACCTGGAATTTCCCGATGCTCTTCGCCAGCTGCTTCACCCCGAACGATTTCCCGGATCCGGGAGATCCGAAAATGGCCACGGACAAAGGCGCCGGGCAGCCGTTCTCATCCTGATGCTCAAACTGGTAAATATAATCTTCCAGCAGGGATTTGATCGTATGGTAATTTTCGATCTCGTCTTTGTCCACCGTCGTAAGCTCTCCATAGTGGCAGACCGGAACATGCTGATACAGTTCTTCCGGACCATCCGTCACGATCCGCTCCGCAACGGAAAGAAAACGGCCCGGCTGCGTCTTGCAGTATTCATCCAGAATGCAGAACGGCGCCGATTTCGTAACCATTGTCTTCATGCTTCGATCCGGCACCGGCACCTGGCAGACGGTTCCTTCATCTTTCTTCTCGATCAGCTGCCGAAGCACCGGATAAAGCTCTGCGTTCTCATCCAGCGTCAGATGTTCGCCCCGGTTCGGCGTAAACAGAAGCATCCAGTGATTGTCTTCCCGGATCAGAGCTCCCTGCGAGTCCAGAAGAATCACCAGATTTGAATGAAGGCGGAGCGGCCGGAGCATGTCGTTCACCGCGAGCTGCGTCAAAAATTCATCGCATGTCCGTTCATAGGAGATGCGAAGCGTAATCGGAAAATCAAGCTGGCGGAGCTGCTGCATCGTAAGAAGCGGCACACGCTCCGGGTCATAATAATCCGAAAGTTTCATGCCCGGACGGTATTCCCGGTATTTTTCTCTTTCCATGATCATAGTTCGCATCCTCCTGAATCTGTATACAGTTTGTATTATTTTATCAGAATGGATGGGCTTTGTCTTGATTTTCACCGGAACTCCATGATAAAAAACACATTAGTGGTATAATAGCTTTATCTTTGCCGGTCGAAGCACTCTTCTGCTGCAGAACCGGCGGATTGATCCGCTGTCACCCCTTTTTTGAATCAAATCCGAATTAAATTTCAGTCGAATATTATTTTACAATAAGAACCATGAAAGAAAATCCATTTACACGAACCGAATTGGTTATGGGCGTTAAGCCCGTTGAAAAGCTTTCCGAAAAACGCGTTCTCCTGTTCGGGCTAGGCGGCGTCGGCGGCGCGGCACTGGAAGCCATGGTCCGCGCCGGAATCGGCGCGTTCGATCTGGTGGATGACGACTGCTTCACCTTCTCGAATCTCAACCGGCAGATCCTAAGCAAAAGAGAATTAGTAGGAACGCCGAAGGTAGACGCGGCGGAGCAGCGGATCCGGGAAATAAACCCAGGCTGCCGGGTCCGGAAATACAAAATGTTCTATCTTCCGGAAACCCGGGGCGCGCTCAATTTTAAAGATTACGATTATATCGTCGACTGCATCGACACCGTGAAAGCGAAAATCGACATTATTCTAAGAGCCACGGAGGCGGGTGTGCCGGTGATCTCCGCGATGGGATGCGGAAACCGCTTTGACCCATCGAAGCTCACCGTCACCGATATATATAAGACGGAGAACGACCGCCTTGCGAAAGCCGTCCGAAGAGAGCTCCGGAAGCAGGGCGTTTCTTCTCTCCCGGTTGTTTATTCCACTGAACCTGCATACCGCCCTCATTATGAAGAGGTCTACGGCTCCGGAGAAAATAAGCTGGAAGAAGAATACGCCGGAAAACGCCTGCCGCCCGGATCGACCCCGTTCGTCCCGAACGCAGCAGGGATCTTGCTCGCTTCGGTCGTAGCAAGAGAGCTTTCGGGATTTTCCAGAGATTAATGCTGAGAGAACCCCGTTTCACAGCCGAAAAACATACCGAAGGAAATAATCCCGCCTGTCCGAAGGACCACCGCTTCGAAAACGGTGATCTGTTTTAATTTTTTGGTAAAAAATAAAAAATTAAAAATTTTAGCACTCACCTATTGACAGTGCTAACAAAATGACTATAATAAGAATTGTCAAAAGGGATAAGGATAAACGAGGATCCCGAAAGGGATCCTGAGATTTGATAAGATGTTCGAAGGAGGCATGACATATGATGATGGTACCGAGCATTTTCAGAAATGGTTTCTTTGATGACTTTGATAATTTTATGGATTGGCCGACAGGAACGAGAACGGATGGTTCTCTTATGAAAAGCGATGTGAAAGACGCGGGGGATCATTACGAACTCACGATGGATCTTCCAGGGTTCGACAAGAAT
Organism: Eubacteriales bacterium; assembly: GCA_029098205.1. Lineage (GTDB taxonomy): Bacteria > Bacillota > Clostridia > Peptostreptococcales > Anaerovoracaceae > Aminicella. The sequence goes on from JAQXNW010000054.1 coordinate 17,728, forward strand.
GATGTCAAACTGGGACTGAAAGACGGTGTGCTCCGCTTCGAAGCGACGAAGAAGAATTCGAACGATGAGAAGGATCCGGACGGAAAGTACATCCGGAAGGAAAGATTCGAAGGCACCTGCCAGAGAAGCTTCTATGTCGGCGATCAGATCACAGAGGATGATGTGAAAGCAAAATTCGACAACGGTGTTCTGACCGTTGAGATTCCTAAGAAAGAGGATAAGGAAATCGCTGAAAACAAGTATATTCCGATTGAAGGCTGATGAAATCGGCCGGGCATGAGCCGGGATACTTCGAGAAAAGATTCCACCTTACATGTCCGTATCGGATTATGTGAGTTTTAGATGCCGCGGGGGGATTGCAAAATACCCCCTGCGGCATTTTTCTTTTTAAAATCGTTTAATTCCGGTCCGAATTCAAAAAAAGCTTTGATATTTCTGTTTAGTCGCTATACACTTAGCACATAAGAGTTTAGAGACTAAACACATCGGCGGAACGCCGGCCGCAATTTGGCGTTCACGGACGAAAACAGGAGATATTTATGACATACGATCTCAATGAAAACGCTGCACTTCATTCTCAGAAAGGCAGTACTACACTGGGAGATTCATTTTTGAAAGTCGCGACCGGTTTTTCCGATCTCGACCGGAACAGCGAAATCCACCTCGGCGGAGATTCCTACGTCAACAGCGAAATGCAGATTGTAAAGCTGATTCAGGAAAATCCGGAGATTACCACAACTACGATCGCGGACATTCTCGGAATTACGAAAGGCGCGGTTTCCCAGTTCACCGGAAAGCTGGAGAAGAAAAACATTCTGACAAAGGAAAAATCACCGGAAAACCAGTCCCGCATTCTTTTCCGTCTGACCGAGAAGGGCGTCCGCCTCTACGATGTCCATGAAAGCTACCCCAGGTCCCTTGATCAGGTTGTTGAAGAAGCGCTCCGCGGTGCCAGCGAAGAAAACCGCCGATTTTTGAAAAAGTTCTTAGATGAAGTCGAAAAGCGGATTCTGACAATCCATATCGATGAATGAAAAATAAACTGGCTGATAATCCATGTTTTACGCACGGACGTTCCTGTGCGGGAAAGGAACTCATTATGATCACTGCAGAAGATGTACTTGCAGCGGAAATCCGTATCGCTCCCTACCGGAACGAAATCCATCACACCCCGCTTATGCGCTCCCATTATATCGGCGATCTGTTCGGCGGCGATGTCTGGTTCAAATGTGAAAACTTCCAGAAAACCGGATCGTTCAAGATCCGGGGCGCCTTCAGCCGCCTGACCCTTCTGACTCCGGAAGAGCGCAGCAAAGGCGCGGTCTGCTATTCATCCGGCAATCACTCGCAGGGCGTAAGCTATGCGGCGAAGGTGCTCGGCATCCCGGTTCGGGTCTACATGCCGGAGAACGCGGTGCCCGCAAAAGTCGCCGCCTGCCGGGCTTATGGCGCAGATGTGACGCTGACCGGGAGCACCGGCGCGGAAGCAAGGCCGGTTGCCTTGAAAGACGCGGAGGAAAGCGGTTCTCCCTATATCGATCCCGTGGAGGATCCGGCGATCATGAGCGGACAGGGAACCGCGGCGCTGGAAATTCTCCGTGACCTTCCGGAATGCGAAAATCTGTTCGTTCCTGCCGGAGGAGGCGGACTTTTATCCGGAATTTCCGCGGCGGTGAAAGGCATCCGCCCGGACATTACCGTAATCGGCGCGGAGCCGGAGCTTTCCGCCTGCGTTGGAACATCCTTCCATCGCGGAGAAATCACCAAGGTTCCCAGAAATAAAACGCTGGCGGACGGACTTGCGGGCGACGCGCCAGGCCCGATGGCTTTTGAGAATGTCATGCACTACGTCGATGATATGGTAACCGTTACTGAAGACGAAATCCGAAACGCTACAAAGATTCTACTTACGAAAACGAAGTGCTATGTGGAGCCTTCCGCCGCGGTTTCTCTCGCAGCGATGCTGAAAGATCCGAGAGCCAAAGGAAAGAAAAACGTCTGCTTCCTCTCCGGCGGAAATGCTGATGAAAACATTCTCGCAGATATTCTGAAAAACGCGTAAAGATTGGAGATTCCTATGAAAACATTACTTCTTACTCAGGAACAAGTCTCTTCTCTTTCGAATATGAAAGACGTCATTCAGGCTGTCGAAGACGGGTACAAGGCGTATAACAGCGGCCGCGTCATGCAGCCGGATTTCATCGCCCTTCCGTTTGAAGCGCCGCGCGGCGAACTGGACATCAAAGCCGGCGTGGATCTGAACTCGGACATCATCTCCATGAAGGCCTCTTCCGGCGGTTTTAACGAAAATCCGGAAAAATGCGGCCTCCCTGCCGGTATAAATCTCGTCGTTTTATGGGACGCGAAAACATCCGCGATTCTTACCGTCATGGATGGAAGTATGATTACCGGGTACAGAACCGGTGCGGCAGGCGCTGTATCCGTAAAATATCTGGCCCGTAAGGACGCCCGCGTTCTTACGATTATCGGCGCCGGGAAACAGGCACGGAACCAGGTCCGGGCGATCCGGGAAGTCCATCCGATTGAACAGATCGTTGTAAACAGCCGGACCGAGGAATCCATGAACCGCTTCAAGCGCGACATCGAATCGGAATTCGGAATTCCGGTAGAGATCGAGCCTTCAAAAGAGAAAGCCGTCCGCCGGGCGGATATTCTGGCCACCGTTACCCGCGGCAAAGGAAGTGTTGTCGAAGCTTCCTGGGTAAAGCCGGGAACCCATGTAATCTGCATCGGAACCGACATGGACGGAAAGCAGGAAGTTGATTCCGAGCTTTTCCGAAAAGCAACCATCATCGTGGATGCGAAAAACCAGGCTGTATCCAGAGGTGAAACGCATGTTGCCATTAAAAACGGCGTAATCACAGAAGAAGATGTGACTGGAGAAATCGGGGAGATCTGCCTTGGAAAGCTTCCGGGAAGAACCAGCGACGAGGAAATTACGCTCTTTGATTCCACCGGCATGGCCATTCAGGACAATGTCATGGCCGCCAGTGTCTATCGAAATGCAGTAAAACAGGGAATTGGCACGGAATTCGAGTTCTTTAAATAGTGCAATCTTTATCACAGCATTATCACATCGATTCGAAAATAAAATATGGAATCCCTTACCTATCCGATTTTCCATATTATCATAGCAAATCGTTATGGATAAGAATAATAATTTCGGGCGTTGTTGTTTTTGAGAAAAAACAGTACTCTATACGTATGTGAAGAAAATGTGTATTTTTAGTTAGTTTTCTTACACATTGTATTTTGCATCAATTTTCGGACGATGTGGATTTGTGAACTTACGATCGCTAATCCATTTTTTCGAAAGGATTCGGGTTATCACATCTGAATCCTTTCCTGATTTTGTTTTCTAATCTTTTTTCTTAGCTTTGTTTCCTATTTACTCTTTTTCAGCAGAGGCAATGCTCTGATCCCGCGGTTTTTTCCTTCGCCGCAAGCAGGACAGGAGCAGCCGTTCCGCACAGAAGACCCGGAGCAGTTTCATTTTTCAGCATTGGATCTTCTTATAATGAACTAAGAGTCGGAATAATCAATCATTTTCTTTTATCAGCAGGAGGTTTGTAAATGGCTGAGGTTCTTAACACAATCGACGGCTTTCTGTGGGGCATGCCTTTCATCATCTTTGTACTGGTGATCGGTCTCTATTATACCATCCGCGGAAAGTTCTTCCCGATCACTCACTTCGGATACATCATGAAGAACACGATCGGAACCATGTTCGGCAAGAACAAGCAGAAACAGGAAGTAGCCGAAGGAAGAATTTCTTCATTCGCTGCGGTGGCGATCGCGATCGGCGGAACCGTAGGAATGGGAAATATCGGCGGTGTCGCGACTGCGGTTGCGACCGGAGGCCCGGGCGCTGTATTCTGGATGATTTTGTGGGCGTTCTTTGGCATGATGATTAAAATGGTCGAAGTAACCTTAGGATGCTACTACCGGAATATCGACGATGACGGCGCCTATTACGGCGGCTCGACGTTCATGATCGAGAAAGGTATCGACTGGGACAGAGGCAAGCATTACGGAGTGGTACTCGCTATGGGATTCTCCATCGCGCTGTTCATCTCCTGGCTGGCAGGTTCCCAGGCGTACACAATTTCCGAAGCGCTGAATGTATCCTTCGGAATTAACCCGATCGCGTTCGTACTTGTTTATTCCGTATTCATCTTCTACGTTACCTATAAGGGAACGACAAGAATCGGAAATTTCGCATCCAAGATCGTGCCGTTCATGTGCTTCGCGTTCATCGTCGGCGGCGTTCTGATGATCATCGTCAACTATAAGAGCATTCCTTGGGTTATTTATCACATCTTCCGCGACGCGTTCACAGGAACCGCGGCTGCCGGCGGATTTGCAGGAGCCGGCGTATCGGTTGTAATCCGTTCCGGAATCGCTCGTTCGATGAACTCGAACGAAGCCGGTCAGGGTACATCCCCGTTCGTACATGGTTCCGCGGACGTTGACCACCCGATGAAACAGGGTCTCTGGGGCGCTTTCGAGGTATTCATCGATACAATTATTGTCTGCAATATCACCGCATGGGCCGTTCTCTGCACCGGCGAATGGAACAAGGGCATGGCTGGCGCGACGCTGACAATCGCTGCCTATAAAGCGACATTCGGCGAAGCCGGCGTTATCTTTATCGGAATCATGTGCATCCTGTTCGGTGTAACGACGACATCCGCATGGTACAGCTACGATATCGTTAACATCCGTTACATGCTCCGGAATCACCCGGTTGCGAGAGACGGTCTGGTAAAGGCTTGGAAATTCCTCTTCCCGCTCCCGAACATCATCATCGTAACGACACTTACGCTGCATAACTATGATGCGACCGTATTCTGGGCGATCACAGATATTTCTCTGGTTCTTCCGATCTTCTTCAACCTGTTCTCGCTGTTCGTAATGCGGAACAAATTCTTTGAAATCTTCAATGATTACAAGGCACGCTATATGGGAATCGGAACTGTAAACCCGGACTTCAAGGTTTTCTATGAAGACGAGCCGGGCGTTATGGAACGTGAGAAAGCGATCAATGTAAAGCATCAGGAAGAGATCGCTGAGCATAAGCATCACTCTGACAAATAGTAAAAAAAGAAGGAATTTCTGAAAGATCAGTTTCGAATTGTCTTTCAGACAGAAAAAACGGAGAACGAGGAAATCCTCGTTCTCCGTTTTTTAGATTCAGCATTTAACAATCCGCGGGCAATTAACAAGCCGCAGACATCTGACCACCCTGCCGAGTGTGTGAAATAAAGTCTGTAAATAGCTCACTATGGTAGCTAACTTACGCAGGGTGACTGGCTGTAAAGTCGGTCACCCTGTTTTCAACACTGTAATTTATAGCATTTTGAATGTCA
>JAQXNW010000055.1 GCA_029098205.1 Eubacteriales bacterium
CTGTTGCCACGAACGATTATTTATCGTTCATGCAACAGCCCCTTCATTAAAATCATGTCCGCATCCTTCTGGTTCACATGATAAAGCTCTTTAATCCGCGCAGTCTGCGAATCATGTTCCCGTTCATAAAGCTTTTTCAGAATGAGCGGAGAAAGGTCATCATCCATAAAAAGCGTCCTGTACCTGGTATTAGACGCTGCCCGCCGGCAGGCCGGCAGCTCATCAACAACTACATCGATATTCTCATAATGCTGATAAAACGTTGCCCTTGTGATTCCAGCCTGACGGCAGAGAAGAGCAACCGTTATTTTACTGTAAGAGGTGGATTTCAGCAGCTCCAGAAGAGCGTTCCGGATCATCCCGCAGGTTATCAAGGTGCGCCGATCGGTTTTTTCTCTCTTTCTTCTCATGATCTGATGTCATTTCAAATCCTCCATTGTCTATCATGCTTCATTTTCAGATATCATTTATCTTTTCCAGAATTCCCATACAGATTTCGAAAACCTGTAAGGAAAGGATTTCTTTATCCTCACCACGAATCAGGACACCCAGTTTGTGAAGCTGTATCCGGAATCCAAGGTTGCGGAAATCCAGGGTGATCAACGCTTTTTCCAGTGCGCGCTGCTGCACGGACGATTGCAGCTTGCCGAAAGGGAGAAAAGCAGCACCTATATATCTGTCAATCTCGGCCAGTTATTTCTTCCGGACGCAACCCGGGACCGCTCCTACGGTGTAAATGATTCGATCGAAGCAGCCCTTGGCGGGATTTCGGAGGCTCTTTCTCCTGCAAAAATCCTGTGACATGCGCTGTATCGCCTTCCGCGGGGCGAAATATATAGCCGGGCATTTTTTTGCCCAATGAAACGAAAATCCCTGCAAGCGCTTGCTTCTGCAAGACTCGCAGGGATAAAATTCAGTATTAAATCAATATCAAAACATACAGATCCGGGCTTCCGGCTTACGCAAGGATCCACTCCGCGATTCCGTCCGCCGCCTTCAAATCTTCCGGCTTATCCATGACGCTTCCCGGAACATTCGCGTCACCCGCTACGTGTGCCTTATATTCCGTGAAACCAGCTGTTGCGAAGCTCTTGAGATTTGTCTCAACCATCTTCTCATAAACATCCGCCGGGCCGAAACCGCAACAGAAGAATCCGGCAATCTTCTTGTCTTTTCTTGTCGCCATGGAGAAATCCGGCTGTGTGAAGTCCATGAAGGAATACGTTCTGTCCAGGAACGCCTTGAGCTGCGCCGGGAACTCATTCCAGTAAACCGGAGAAAGAAGAATCATGCCGTCGCAGGAATCGATTTCCGGGATCAGCTTGGTGAAGTCGTCCTGCTGCACACAGTTCGGCGTGTGCTGCTTCTTACAGACATCGCAGGCCAGGCAGAAATTAACCTTCTGCGACGCGGTCTCCAGCGTGATGACCTCCGCCTTTCCGTCCAGCTTCTTCTTGAGATAATCTTCAAGCGCGTAAGAGTTTCCTTTTCTGCGGTTGCTTGCATTAACAATCAGAATCTTTTTCATGTTGTTCTCCTTTCGGCATACGATCGTTTTCATAAAATAATTGTAATCAATATAATTACAATTTATATGCATAGTATAGCCTCATGGAGCTCTGTTGTCAATAAAATATTGACAACAGAATTTCGCGCCCGCAGTTTACGAAAAAAGAATGGAGTTTTTATTCTACTTCACGCGCGCTAAAACTGCGGTTCTGTCCGTAAAATACCAAAACTTATCCGTCCGGAAACTGCCGGAGATGTTCCTGAATCTCCCGGATTACCCTTAAATATTCTTCCTCTGATTTTCCGGTTGGATCCTCCAGACCCCAGTCATCATCAAATTCCTTTCCCACGTACGGGCACTTGACGCCGCAGCCCACGGAAATTGCAATGTCCGGCTTCGGGATATCCTGAACGGTCTTGGAGTACTGGCTGCTCATATCGATGCCGAACCGTTCCTTCCTGATCCGCACCGCATTCAAATCGATCTGCTTCTGCGGAACAGAACCGGCAGAATAAAATTCATATCCGCAGGGTGCAAGGTGCTTTGCCAGAGCCTCCGCGATCTGACTTCTGCAGGCATTGCACCGGGTGCAGTCATTTCCCCAGACCGGTTTTCCGCCCTCCGGATGAATATTTCCGAGCGGGCAGTTTCTTTCGCACTTCCCTCATCCGGTAAACTTGTCCGATGCGGAGAACTTTTTCGCGCTCATCATAGCCGCATACATCATCGGGTTCGCGATTCTGGACATCCACGACTTTCCTAGCGGTTCCTCCGGAGTTGCAAGGCCACCGGTCATATAGCTCTGCGGCATGATAACGGAATGAAAGCGGATTCTTCGATTTCTCCGGAAACGGAAGCGCTCCATCGACCGTTGTGTTCCCGCACCGAAGAACATGCACTTTGATCATTTCGGCTCCTTTCAGAACAAATGCCGTATGCCGGCTCCCTTCCTCTTCTATTATTTATTCTTTTCGTCTTTTTCAGTTTTTCCGTTTAAGCAGATGAACGAATAAGATCATAAAAAAGGGCGGCCCGTTCATTCGTAAAGAAAGTCGATACGAACGGCCGCCGCAAAATGTTTTTCTTCCTATCTCTGCCGCTTTTTCATGGCACGGATTTCCTCCCTCGTTTCGGAAGAGATGGTCCTGGACTCGATGATTTTCTGCAAAGCCTTCTGCTGCACCTCCGGATCCAGCCTGTTTTCACGGAGGATCGGCATGACTTCCTCCGGAAAACGCAAGCAGCATTCCGCCATGGCCCAGGCAGTGGCCATCTTTGCGTAATAGTCCTTTGCGTCAATCCGCTCCAGCGCATGCAATGTACGGGGAAGCCATCGCTCGTCGATATAGTAATCCAGCAGCATCACCGCCGCGAAACGCTGTTCGAATTCCTTTTGAGAGGCAATATACGGCTGTAAAAACGAAAAAACGAGCTCCTGTTCAAACCGCGTAAATTTAAGCCCTATGCAGAAGCTGTCGCAAACCGACCAATTGTCGATCTTCGGCACAAACTCCCGTATAAGCTCCAGCCGTTCCTCTGCCGCCAGGTCCGCATAGCCGATCAGCATGCCTT
>JAQXNW010000056.1 GCA_029098205.1 Eubacteriales bacterium
CTTGTCATCGTTGCGTTCTGCTTTTCCATGACCATCGGAGTATGCTGGGAATTTATTGAATTTACCTGTGATCATTTATTCGGACTTGATATGCAGAAGGATACAATCGTCCATATGATTTCGAGTACAAAGCTGAATCCAAACGGGCAGAAACCGGTAAAGATTTACCATATCCATCAGGTGATCGTGAACGGGAAGGATCTCGGCCTGGGCGGATACCTGGACATCGGGCTGATTGATACGATGAAGGATCTTTTTGTGAATTTCATCGGTGCGCTTGTTTTTTCGTTCATCGGATTTTTCGCGCTTCATGGACGGAAAAAGTCCATGGAAATTTCAGAGAAATTCATCATTCACCGTAAGGGAGAAGAAACCGATTACCTCGCGCAGATGAAGGACCAGCAGAAAGTGCAGGAGGCGCTCGGACGGATGGATGAAGAGGCCGGCGTGGATGAAAAGCTGGAATCCAGAAAAAAACGTCTGGAGGAATGGGAAAGCCGTCTTCTTGCGTGGGAAAAGCAGCTGGAACTGAACGACCTGGAAGCCGCGAAGGCATTAAAAAAGTCTCTGCATTCAGATGAGAACGCGGCGTCCTCCGGGCTTTCGGACGTGCCGGAGGACGGTGAAAAGCCGCTGACCGCTGAATTTGAAAAGCCCTTGCAGTCTGAAAAATCCCTGCAGAAAGAGAAAGATATTAATGGGAAGAAATCATAGGCGCTACGATGCGTTTTACCAGGAAATAAGCCGGCCGTTTCGGAGCGGGCACAGGCCGGAGGTGCTTCTGGCGGCGGAACGGATCTTGACCGGAATTATGTATGTGGCATATCCGCTTCTCCTTGTCTATCTGCTTCTTCGAAGGCCGGAAGAGCTTATCCGGGCGATTCTGATTCCGGGAGTGAGTTTTCTCATTCTCACTGCAGTCCGGAAGAAAATAAACCGGCCAAGGCCATACGAAACCTGGGATATCCAGCCGCTGATTCCCCGGTCAAAAAAAGGAGAGTCCATGCCGAGCCGCCATGTCTTTTCGACGGCAGTGATCGCGATGGCGTATCTGTTTTATTTTCCGGGATTCGGAATTGCTTTCCTGATCATCGGGCTTGCAGCGGCCTTGATTCGTGTGATCGCGGGAATCCATTATCCGTCGGATGCCGCGGTCGGATACGCGGCCGGCGTATTGGCAGGGATCCTGTTTTTCGTTTGAAATCCGCAGCTTTCATACATCGCTGAATACCAGTTGACACGGTTTTTTGTGTGCGTTATAATTACTTTCACTTGCGAATATTTAACAACGTTAATTATTCGCAGGTGAAAGTTTTTTTATTGGAAAATATTTGTTTATGGATCGCAGGATCCGCGCAGAACCTGCGAAATGAATGATGCCGGACGCGGAGAACAGTGCAGAAGCGGACGCGGAAACAGAAGAGAGGGAATTTGTTTGGAGGACATACTGGTTGAACTGGCCCGTTCGGTTCATCAATTTCGGAAGCTCAGGCATAAGCTTCTGATGAACGGTATGATGGATCGGGAAATCGATACGCTTTTAGTGATCCGAAAACTTCGGGAAAGATCCGGATGCGGACGCGTCCGGGTTTCTGATATCGCGAGGATGCTTGAAATTCCGGCGCCGGGGGTGTCCAGGATGCTGCGGAATCTGGAGCAGAACGGCTGGATCGTTCGGGAGACCGATCCGGCGGACCGCCGGATCACATTGGTCCGGATTACGCCGCAGGGGGAGAAGGTGCTGGATACGAAGCGGAAGGACTTTGACGCATTTCTTGGTGAACTTGCGGATCGGATCGGACATGAAAAAATTCAGGAACTGATCCGTATGAATAATGAAATGTATCAGGAAGCAGAACGCCTTATTGAAGAGCGTTTTTTAAACGGCTGCTGCGGACACGCCCCGCAGGATTCGCGAAAGGCTTTGTCCAGTGCCGGAGATGGCAGGGCGATTCCGGAAAAGCAGAAAAACAGGGATTCCAAGAATGCGCCGGAGAGAATAAACTCCGGAGAGCCGATGGAATCTAAGAGGAGGAACGGATGAAATATCTGATACGGAACCTGAAACCGTATGCATGGCTTGTCGTTTTGATCGCGGTGTTCCTTGCCGTGCAGGGATTCAGCGAGATGTCGATGCCGACGTATACGCAGAATATCATCGATACAGGCATTCAGAACCGCGGAATCGAACACATTCTCCCGACGAAAACGACCGCGGAAGAATATGAGGAAGCGCAGATTTTTATGAATGCTTCCCAGAAGAAGCAGTGGAAGGCGGCTTATAAAAAATCCGGGAAAAATTATGTACGGAAAAATCTGAACGATGAGAAGCTGGAGAGTCTGGACGATAAGCTTCTGACGCCGATTGTGCTTTCGTATCGGCTTGGACATACGACGCCGTCGTCTTTTCGGAAGATGATGAAGCAGCAGGTCAAGCAGATTGCGGAGGCGAAGAAAAAGGCTGCCGCATCCGGTGCGGCGGGCGCATCCGGGGCTTCGGCCGGAATATCCCAAAGCCAGGCGGCTGCGAACCAGGCGGCCGCAAATCAGGCAGGAGCTTCGAATCAGGCGGCTCTTCTTTCTTTGATGCAGGATCCGGACGCGTTTCTTAAGAAAATCGATTCGATGTCCGTGAAGGAGCTTGCGGATCTGTTCCAGCTGGATGTGAAGACATTCAAGGCAAAGGACGAGAACGGAAAGACGCACACCTATGTGGACATCCGGCCGGCGATGCAGCAGCTCATTGACAATGGGCAGATGTCCGAAAGCACGATCAGGACGATGCGCGATCAGATGAATAAAACCGTGAAGACGACGGGAAGCCAGACGATGAAGTCGATGGCGATCCGATACGCCTATGATGCGGAGAAGAGCGCGGGCGTCGATGTGGACGCGGCGCAGATTTCCTATCTCTGGGTCTGCGGACGGAAGATGATCGGAATGGCGTTTCTGATGGTGCTGGCGGCGGTCTTTGTCTCGTATTACGCGTCCAAGGTCGGCGCGGCTGTCGGCCGGGATCTCCGCGCGAAGGTCTTCGGAAATGTCATTCATTATTCCAATGCGGAAATTGACCGTTTCCAGACATCGTCTCTGATTACGCGGGCGACGAACGACGTGCAGCAGGTGCAGATGGTCACGACGATGATGCTTCGGATGGTTCTTTACGCGCCGGTGCTCGGAATCTGGGGCATCGTGAAGGTCTATCAGACGCACGCAAATATGAGCTGGGTGATTCTTCTCGGCGTCGCGGTGATTATGGCCTTCGTTCTTACACTGATGAAGATCGCCATGCCGAAGTTCAAAATCATGCAGACCTTGGTGGATAAGCTGAACGGCGTATCTCGTGAAATTCTTACCGGTCTTATGGTAATTCGGGCTTTCGGCCGTCAGAAGAAAGAGGAAGAGCGCTTCGATGAAGCGAACACGGATCTGATGCGGACGCAGCTGTTTACAAACCGTGTCATGACGTTCATGATGCCGAGCATGATGCTGATCATGAACGGACTCGCGGTTCTGATCACATGGGTCGCGTCGCACCGTGTAAATGACGGAACGCTGCAGGTCGGCGCAATGACCGCGTTTATCACATACGCGATGATCATTATTTCTTCCTTTATGTTGATTACGGTTATGTCGATCGTTCTCCCGAGAGCCGGCGTCGCTGCGGAGCGGATCGATGAAGTCTGCCGGACAGAAACGACGGTCTTCAACCGCGAAAATGCGCACGATGTAAAAACGGTTCAGGGCGAACTAGTTTTCGATCATGTCGATTTCAAGTATCCGGGCGCAGAGGAGAATGTGCTGAGCGATATCAGCTTCACGGCGAAACCGGGTGAGACAACCGCGATTATCGGAAGCACCGGATCTGGAAAGAGCACGCTTGTGAATCTGATTCCCCGGTTTTATGATGTGACGGGCGGAAAGATCACGCTGGACGGAACGGATATCCGGGATCTTACGCTGCATTCGCTCCGGGATCAGATCGGCTTTGTCCCGCAGAAGGGAATTCTTTTCTCGGGCAGCATCGCGGAAAACATCCGGTACGGAAGGCCGGATGCGTCCATGGAAGAAGTGGAGCGTGCCGCGAAGATCGCGCAGGCGGAGGAATTCATCGAGGACAAAGATGAAAAGTACGACAGCTGGATTTCGCAGGGCGGAAGCAACGTGTCCGGAGGACAGAAGCAGCGCCTCGCGATTGCGAGGGCGATCGCGAAAAGGCCGGGAATCCTGGTCTTTGACGACAGCTTCTCCGCTTTGGATATGAAGACCGATGCGAAGCTCCGTGAAGTATTGGCGGAAGAGGAAAAGAATACAACGAGGATCGTTGTCGCGCAGCGGATCAGCACGATTCTGAACGCGGAGCAGATTATTGTCTTAGATGATGGAAAAATCGCAGGATGCGGTACGAATCAGGAGCTTCTTGATTCCTGTCCGGTTTACCAGGAGATCGCGTCTTCGCAGCTTTCTGAGAAAGAACTGGAGGCGATGCGTAATGGCAGAAAATAACATGCGGGAACAAAGTGCAGCGCGCCGTCCGCATACTCCCCCGCGCCGCGGTCCGCACGGAGGAATGGGCCCGGTTGAAAAGCCGAAGAATTTCAAGAAGTCCATGGGACAGCTGATTCGGTATATCGGGAAGTATAAGCCGGCGGTCATTGTTGTGATGATTTTCGCGGCGGCCTCCACGGTATTCAATGTCATGGGACCGAAGATCATGGGGCATGCCACCACGGAGCTCGCGAACGGTCTTATGCGGAAAATCCTGGGTACCGGCGGCATCGATTTCGGGAAGATCGGAAGGATCCTGCTGTTTACCCTGGCCCTTTACCTGGTCGCGTCGGCGTTCAACCTGATCCAGGGCTGGATTATGACGAACGTGACCCAGAAGATCGTGTACCGGATGCGTCGGGAGATTGCGGAAAAAATCAACCGCATGCCGATGAAGTATTTCGAGAGCCACCAGTACGGCGATGTGCTTTCCCGGATCACGAACGATGTGGATACGCTCGGAATGGGACTGAACCAGAGCATCACGACGATTATTACATCCATTGCGACCCTGGTCGGCGCGGTTGTGATGATGCTGACGATTTCGGGGCTTATGACGCTGATCGCGATTATCGTCATCCCGGTGTCCGTGCTGTTTGTCTTTCTGATTGTGCGTTTTTCGCAGAAATACTTCAAGCAGCAGCAGAACGCGCTTGGAAAAATCAACGGTCAGGTGGAGGAAAACTTTGCGGGGCAGCTGGTGATTCAGGCCTTTAACCGGGAAGATGCTGTCATAAAGGAATTTGGCGATACGAACGGGGTACTTTATGAATCCGCGTGGAAATCGCAGTTTATATCCGGAATCATGATGCCGGCGATGAACTTTGTCAGCTACCTGGGATACGCGGGCGTCGCAATCTCCGGCGGCATGCTCGCGATTCAGGGAAAGATCGGCGTCGGCGACATTCAGGCTTTCATTCAGTATGTGAACAATATGAAGCAGCCTTTGTCCCAGATCGCGCAGGTTATGAACCAGGTGCAGTCGATGACGGCCGCGGCGGAGCGTGTGTTCGAGTTCCTGAATGAAGAGGAAACGGAGCTTACGGTTGAAAATCCGGCTGTGCTTCCGGAGGATGCGGAGCGGAGCGTCCGGTTCGAGCATGTTAAGTTCGGATACAATCCGGAGCAGGTGATTATTCATGACTTCTCGGCGGATGTGAAGCCGGGGCAGAAGATCGCCATCGTCGGTCCGACCGGTGCGGGAAAGACGACCATCGTGAAGCTCCTGATGCGGTTCTACGATGTGGACGGCGGTGCCATTTATCTGAACGGACGGGATATCCGGGAATTCAACCGGCTGGATCTTCGAAACAATTTCGCGATGGTGCTGCAGGATACATGGCTGTTCTCCGGAACGATCCGGGAAAACATCCGCTACGGACGGCTTGACGCTACGGATGAAGAGGTCGAGAGGGCGGCAAAGGCTGCTTACGCGGATCATTTCATCCGGACTCTCCCGGGCGGGTACGATATGGTTCTGAATGAAGAGGCCTCGAACGTGTCGCAGGGGCAGAAGCAGCTCCTCACGATCGCGCGGGCGATGCTTGCGGATCGGAAAATCCTCATTCTGGATGAAGCGACGTCTTCCGTGGATACGCGTACGGAACGTCTGATTCAGAGCGCGATGGACAGGCTGATGAAAGGGCGTACCAGCTTCGTGATCGCCCATCGCCTTTCTACGATACGTAATGCAGATCTCATTCTTGTCATGAACCATGGCGATATCGTGGAGCAGGGAACACATGACGAGCTTCTTGCTGCCGGCGGGTTCTACGCGGATCTTTATAACAGTCAGTTCGCGGATGAAGAAGAATAGTTTTTCGGATTCAATCCTGGAGCAGTTTGGATACAATTGGATAAGAATGAATGAGTGATTAAGACGCAGGATGAATCCGTGTCTTAATCACGGCTGTCACGGCGCGGAAGGTTTTCCGCGCCGTTTGCCTTTTTGGAAGAAGCAAGTTAAAATGAAGCTATATCACTTGAGAAATTAGAGGGGGCGATTTTTGTGAGACAGGATGTAGAAGAGGCTCTTCGCCGAATTCAGGTTCTGACGCACAGCAGCATCCGGATTTCAGCGGGTTCGGATGGTCCGGTGCTCTATCTGGATCCCTATGAAGTACAGGGTGAACCAAAGGATGCGGACGTGATTTTCTTTACGCATTCTCATTATGATCATTTTTCGCCGGATGATTTCCGGAAACTGATGAAAGAGGATACGATGTTCGTGATGCCGCAGTCGATGATAAAGGAAGCGGCGGAGGCGGGCATCACGGATTCCCGGATCGTTTCCGCAGAGCCGGGAGAATCCTCAGAGGTATGCGGGATTCCTGTTTTCGCGGTTCCGGCGTATAACGTCGGGAAGAAATTTCATCCGAAGGAGAACCGATGGGTCGGATATCTCCTTTCGATTCACGGCGTCCGGATTTATGTTGCCGGTGACACGGACGCGAATCCGGAGAACCGGAATGTACTCTGCGATATCGCGCTGGTTCCGGCAGGGGGAACGTATACATTCACGCCGGAGGAAGCGGCGGATTTTGTGAATGAAATACACCCGGAGGCGGCCATTCCGACGCATTACGGAACGGTCGCGGGGACGCCTGCGGACGGAAAGAAATTCGCGGCTCGGGTGAACCCGGACATAGCGGTGAAGCTTTGCCTGTTTCAATAGAATTTGTTTGATCAATAGAATAAGAGGAGAATAACAATCAATGGAAAATAAAACGGTATGGGAGAAATACGACCGGAAGATGGTGGAAGAATGCGACGCGTTCGGAAGAGATTATATTGATTTCCTTTCGGACTGTAAGACGGAGCGGGAGTGCGCGGATGAGATCCGGAAAGAGGCGGAAGCCGCCGGATATACGAATCTTGAGCAGAAAATCCGGGAAGGCGGAGCTCTTAAGCCGGGAGACAAGGTGTACCGGGTCAATATGGGCAAGAGCATCCTTCTTTATAACATCGGAAAGGATCCGATTGAGGACGGAATGAACCTTCTGGGCGCGCATATCGATTCTCCGAGGCTGGATGTGAAGCAGAATCCGCTTTATGAGGATGGAGGATTCGCGTATCTGGATACGCACTATTACGGCGGAATCAAGAAATACCAGTGGGTAACGCTTCCGCTGGCTATCCACGGCGTCATCTGCCGGAAGGACGGAACGAAGGTTCCGGTTCGGATCGGCGAGGATCCGGGAGACCCGGTGTTCTTCGTGTCCGATCTTCTGATTCACCTGGCGCAGGAGCAGATGAAGAGGAATGGCGCAACGGTTGTCGAAGGCGAGGCTCTGGACCTTATCATCGGAAACCGGCCGCTTGTATTTAAGGAGAAAGAGGGATCGGCTTCTTATAAGCTGATGAATTCCTCCGACGCGCCGGAGGGCAGCGCGAAGAAAGAAGCAGAGAATGCGGTCAAGCAGGGCGTTCTTGATATTCTTAAGAAGTCGTATGGAATGGAAGAAGAAGATTTCTACTCCGCGGAGCTTGAGATTGTGCCGGCAGGCCGGGCGAGAGAAGCCGGATTTGACCGGAGCATGATTCTGTCTTATGGACAGGATGACCGGGTGTGCGCATTCGGTTCGTACCGGGCGATGCTGGAGGTTCGGGACGTGAAGAGAACAGCTTGCTGCATCCTGGTTGATAAAGAAGAAATCGGTTCAGTTGGCGCGACCGGAATGCAGTCCCGTTTCTTTGAGAATACGACTGCGGAGGTACTTCATCTCCTTGGAACGGACAGCGGCCTTTCACTCCGCCGGTGCCTTGCGAATTCCAATATGCTGTCATCGGATGTGAGCAGCGCGTACGATCCGCTGTATGCGTCCAGTTTTGACAAGAAGAACGTCGCGTATCTCGGGCGCGGCATGGTGTTTAATAAATTTACAGGCGCACGCGGGAAATCCGGATCGAACGACGCGAATGCGGAATATATCGCGCATCTAAGAGAGATCTTTGACGAAGAGAATGTGCAGTTCCAGTTTTCAGAGCTGGGCAAGGTTGATCTTGGCGGCGGCGGAACGATCGCATACATTTTGGCACTGTATGGAATGAATGTGATTGACAGCGGCGTCGCGGTTCTCAGCATGCATTCCCCGTGGGAGGCGACCAGCAAGGCCGACGTGTTCGAGACGATGCGCGGCTATAAGGCGTTCCTTCGGAAGGCGGTAAAACTGGGATAGAGTTTGAAACGAAGAACGGGGTCTTTTTTATAAAAAACGGGGCTTTTTTATAAAATCAGAAAGGAGGACTCGCGTGGCCGCGGATACGGAGCAGGCATTGGCGAATTCCCTGAAAAAACTGCTTGGGAAAAAGACATTAGATAAAATAACCGTGCGGGATATAACCGATGACTGCGGGGTGAATCGGCAGACCTTCTATTACCATTTTCAGGACGTGTACGATCTGGTGGAATGGATTTTTACGGAAGCGGCGAAGCAGTACCGGGACCGCATCGATCTTTCGAACTGGAGAGATGTTGTTCTTCAGATCATGAATGATCTGACGGAAGACAAGCATTTTGTGATGAACACGTACTACTCGCTGACAAGGCGGCAACTCGATCAGTTCATGCAGAAGCTTTTCCGCGCGCCGATCCGGAACCTTCTGGATCAGGCGTCGGAGGATTCTTCCGCGTCGGAAGAAGAAAAAGTTTTCATTACGGATATGTTTACGTATGCGCTGGTTGGCATCATTACAGAGTGGATCGCTGAGGGCATGCCGCAGAAAGGCGCGGAGGATCTTAACCGGCTGTTCCAGATGATGGAGGGGTGCATGGCCTTTGTCGTTAAGAGAATGGAAGGGGATTCTTCGGTGCCGCGGAGATGAAAGAATGCGCACGCGCCTTTGTCTATGGAAAATGTGGTGAAAAAGTTCTCCAGGACTGTCCGTTTAGACAAAGTTCTTCAATTGTGCATTGCGGTATGGCTTGAATTTCGATAGATTGAAGGAAAACAGAAAGGAGCGGGGAGATTCATTCGGCGGCAGCGTTCTTCCGTCGGTCTTCCTTTTGTCATAATCAATGGATATAGTGGAAAACGAACTGAAGAAAATCAGTCTGATGAAAGCGTATTCCTATCTGAATAAAAATCCGGAGGAGAATCTTCCGAAGCTTATGGACTGGATGGATGCACATCTGGATGATCATGTGCTTGCCAAGCAGCGCGCGTTCTTCCGGGATATCATTATGAAGAAGGACAGCAACTGGTACCGTCTGATCACCAGTCTCTGGACGGATCTGGACGACGCGGTCCGGAGGACGCTGTTCGAGAACATCATCATCAATGCGAATTCGTATGACGCGTCCCGGATAAAAAAGAACAGCGACCGGTACAAGTGCAATATTCCATGGATTATCAGCCTTGATCTGGGGGATGAGCAGAACGGACTCGGATTCGAAAAATGGGACGATGTCATCGACCAGGCGAAAGCGCTCGGGACATTTCTGTTTGTGGTCGGCGGGCAGGAGCCGCTTCAGTCGAAGGAGGAGCTGATTGCGCTCTGTAATAAGAACCGCGACTGCGAATTCATGGTCATCACGGACGGATCTAAGCTGGATGAGAACTTTATTCAACAGATTCTCCGCGTGAAGAATCTCATTATCGCGCTGACGGTGACAGAGCCGGTTATGAGCCCGGAGCTTTCCGAGAGGACGGAGCTCCTTCGGAGATGGAAGGTTCCTTACGCGGCGATGTGCGTTTATCAGAGTGAGAATCAGGACCGGTTTGCGAACGAATCGTTTTTTGACGATCTGGTGAATCACGGCGTGAAGCTGGTCTTTTTCCTTTCCGCGATTTCGGAAGAGAAGGACAAAGTCTATGCGAAGGTCAAGGAATACCGCAAGACAAAACCGATTCTTTCCATTCACTTCTGTAAGGACCGGGAACTGATCGGAGGGTGCGTCGCCGGAGGAAGATATTACTGCAATATCAATGCCAAGGGCGGCGTGGAGCCTTGTTTCTTTGTCCGGAGCTCCGACCGGACGATTGCGACCGGATCTCTTCTGGAAGCTTTCCGCGGACCGAAATTTCTGGAGTATTACGGGAAATGTCCGGAATGTCCGGCGATTGAAAAAGCATAATTCAGCATAATATTCAGAAAAGCAGAGAGGCGGTTTTTCACCGCCTCCTTTTTTATGCCTTGTGCGTCTTGTGATTTTTACGTAATTATTATGAATTCTTTCGGTTTACTTAATATTCTCTTAGCGATACAATAAAAGAACTGGTTGGCGGGATAAGAATTGATTTCTTCCGCGTTGAAAAAGGAGAAACCGAATGGATATTTTTTCGTTTTTTACTTTGTTCGGAGGCTTGGCATTCTTTCTGTTCGGAATGAACCAGATGTCGCAGAGCCTGGAACGTGTGGCAGGCGGAAAGATGCAGAGCATTCTGGATAAAATGACTTCGAACCGGTTCAAGGGTCTGCTCCTTGGTGCGATTATCACGGTCGCGATCCAGAGTTCTTCTGCAGTGACGGTTATGCTGGTCGGGCTTGTAAATTCCGGCATTATGGATATTGCGAATACGGCCGGCGTCATTATGGGGTCCAACATCGGAACGACGGTGACGGCTTGGATCATGAGCTTGATCGGCGTATCCAGCGATAATGTATTCGTTCGGATGATGAAGCCGGAATCTTTTTCTCCGGTTCTTGCTTTCATCGGCATCATCATGATTTTTATGTCAAAAAGCGAGCGGAAGAAGGATACCGGAACGATTTTCGTCGGATTCGCCATCCTGATGTACGGGATGGAGCTGATGAGTGATTCCGTAGCGCCTCTTGCGGATTCGAAGAAATTCGCGTCGCTTCTGACCGCGTTCAATAATCCATTCTTAGGGGTTCTCACAGGTACCGTGATTACCGCGGTGATTCAGAGCTCCGCCGCTTCGGTCGGCATGCTGCAGGCTTTGTCTATGACCGGAAATATTACATGGAATATGGCGATGCCGATCATCATGGGGCAGAACATCGGCACCTGCGCGACAGCGGTTATTTCCAGCATCGGCGTATCCAGGAACGCCAAGCGCGTTTCGGTTATTCATATCTCCTTCAACTTGATCGGTACGGCGATTTTCATGGCCGCGTACTTCATCATTGTAAAGACTATCGATCTTCCTTTCTTTGAAAAGGCGGTGACGCCGGTCGGCATTGCCGCGTTCCACAGTATCTTCAATATCGTGACGACGGCTATTCTTCTACCGTTCAGCAACGGACTTGTGAAGATCGCGAAAAGAGTCATCCGTACGGAGTCGGATACGGAGAAGCCGTTCCTGGACGAGCGTCTTCTGAATACGCCTTCGGTAGCGGCGGCGGAATGCGATGAGCGCGCGAAAATCATGGCGGAGATGACGAAGCAGTCGGTTCTGGAGGCTCTTGACATCGTGGGATCGTACGATGAAAAGACGGCGGATCGGATCGAAAGTCTGGAGCAGCAGTGTGATGAATACCAGGATCATATTTTTACGTTCTTAGTGCAGCTTTCCGGCCGTGATCTTTCGGATCATGAATCGCTGGAGGTTTCCAAGATGTTGCATACGACGGATGACTTCGAGCGGATGAGCGATCACGCTTTAAACATTGTAAACAACGCGCGTACGATGCATGACGAAGGGAGAGCTTTCTCCAAGGAAAGCAATGAGGAGCTTCTCGTTCTCCGTAAGGCGATCGCGGAGATCACGAAGATTACGTTCGAAGCGTATGACAATATGGATCTTACGAAGGCGAAGGAAGTGGAGCCGCTGGAAGAGGTGATCGACCGGCTGTCCGAGGTAACCCGCCTTCATCATCTGGAACGCCTGAAGAACGGCATCTGCACGGTTGATAACGGCTTTACGCTGAATGACTATCTGACGGATCTCGAACGTATCTCCGATCACTGTTCAAACATCGCGGTGGCTGTGATTGAACTTCGGAATCATTCGTTTGATACGCATGAATACATCGATGAGCATCAGGATATGTCAAATGAGCGGTTCCGGAGACAGTTCGAGGGATTTCAGAAGAAATATCATCTTCCGGATTTCCCGGACGCGCTTCAGGGAAGTGAAACGGCCGCATTAGAAAACGGCAAAAGCGGGGTTTCTGCGTAGTAAGCTTAAAAAGCCGGCGGAATTCCTGTGCAGTAAGATTGAAAATCCGGCGGGGCTTTTGTGCTGAAAATTTTGAAAAGATCTGGTTTTTAAGAATTTATGCGGCGGGACTTGGGCTTCTTCCGCAAGCCTTGAAATAAGAGCGGGAATTTTATATAATTAGACGAATTCAAGTTTTGCAATATAAAAATAATATAGACTCGATATATTTGAGAAGGAGAAATATATGGCGACAGAAGTCGGAATCGATCTGGGCACAGCGAACGTGCTGATTTATATTAAAGGAAAGGGAATTGTTCTGAACGAGCCTTCGGTGGTTGCGATCAACCGGGATACGGATGAGATTCTGGCCATCGGCGAGGAGGCGCGGCAGATGCTTGGGCGTACCCCGGCGAATATCGTCGCTGCGAAACCGCTTCGGGACGGTGTTATTTCTGATTATGACATCACGGAGCGGATGCTTCAGTATTTTATCCGCAAGACATGTGGAAGCGGCCGTTTCTTTAAACCTTCGATCATGGTCTGTGTGCCGAGCGGCGTTACGGAAGTAGAGAAGAGAGCCGTCCGCGAAGCGGCGGCGGAAGCCGGCGGGAAAGAGGTCTATCTGATGGAGGAGCCGCTTGCAGCTGCGATCGGAGCGGGTCTTGACGTTACAGAGCCGAATGGCAAGATGGTCATCGACATCGGCGGAGGAACGACGGATATCGCGGTAATCGCTCTCGGCGGAATTGTAACGAGCGAGTCGATTAAAATCGCCGGCGACGAATTTGACCAGGCGATCATCAGCTACATGCGGAAGGTGCATAAGCTGTACATTGGCGAACGCATGGGCGAAGATATTAAGAAGAGCATCGGCACGGCGTATCCAAGAGAAGAAGAGGTGACGATGGAGTGCAGCGGACGGGACCTGGTAACCGGTCTTCCGAAGAGAGTGACGATCAGCTCCGATGAGATGATGGAAGCGATTGAGGAGCCGCTGAATTCGATCTGCGAAGCAGTGCACAGCGTGCTCGAGCAGACTCCGCCGGAGCTTGCGGCGGATATTTCCACATCCGGCATTATCATTACCGGGGGAGGCGCGCTTCTTTCCGGCATCGACAAGAAAATCGCCGAGCGCACGGGAATGGAAGTCCGCATTGCAGAGGATCCGAAATCCTGCGTCGCGATCGGAACTGGGAAAGCGCTGGATGAGCTGGATAAGCTGGGGAGAGGCAGAAGTCAGAAAGACGCGAGATTCTGATTGCCGAACCTGCCGGAAGAAGATACGGAAGGAAGACAGGGTACGGCATCACGGCGTACCCTTTTTTTTGCGGATGGTCGTTCATGAAAGCGGGAAGATTCATCTGTGTGTATAACTATGCGAATAAATTTGCTTTTATGCATTGACAAAGCCGGATCAATCGGCGTATGATATACGGGAAGTTATTTAATATTTAGTCATATGAATGAATAAATATTCGAAAACGAATTGCACATACGCTGTGAAACAACAGGAAGGAGCACTCACTGATGGGCAAGAAAGAATATAAGAAAATTGTACTGGCATATTCCGGCGGACTGGATACATCGGTTATCATTCCGTGGCTGAAAGAGAATTATAATAATCCGGAGATCATTGCGGTCTGCGCGAACGTCGGACAGGGAGACGAGCTGGACGGTCTGGAAGAGAAGGCCATCAAAACAGGCGCGTCGAAGCTGATTGTCGCGGATCTCACCGATGAAATGGTTGACGATGTCGTGATTCCTTCCCTTAAGATGGGCGCGAAGTATGAAACATATCTTCTGGGAACCGCCTTTGCCCGTCCGGTCATCGGAAAGAAGCTGGCGGAAATCGCTCTTTCGGAGGGCGCGGACGCGATTGCGCACGGCGCTACAGGAAAAGGAAATGACCAGGTTCGTTTCGAGCTTGCGATCAAGCGTTTTGCTCCGAATATGCCGATTATCGCGCCTTGGCGTGAGTGGGATATCCGTTCCCGCGATCAGGAAATCGACTATGCGGAAGCGCACCATGTGCCTCTTCGCGTAAGCCGGGAAACAAGCTATTCGAAGGACAAGAACATCTGGCATCTGAGCCATGAGGGTCTGGATCTGGAGGATCCTTCGAACGAGCCGAAGTATGAGGAGCCGGGATTTCTGGAAATGGGCGTATCACCGATTCAGGCTCCGGATGAACCGACATACATCACGCTGGACTTTGAGGCCGGCGCTCCGACCGCGTTTAACGGAGAGAAGATGAAGGCATCGGATATCATCCGCAAGCTGAATGAGGTCGGCGGCGCGAACGGAATCGGCATCATCGACATCGTTGAAAACCGTCTGGTCGGCATGAAGGATCGCGGCGTATACGAGACTCCGGGAGGAACGATTCTTTACTTTGCCCATGCGCAGCTTGAGATGCTGACGGTGGATAAGGAAACGCTCCACGAGAAGGAAAAACTGGCTGTTGATTACGCAGACCTGATTTATAACGGCAAATGGTATTCGCCGCTTCAGGAAGCGCTCACCGCTTTCGCGAATGAGGCGGATAAATATGTGACCGGAACGGTGAAGCTCAAGCTGTACAAAGGAAATATCATTCCGGCCGGAACTACTTCCCCGTATTCGCTGTACTCCGAAGACCTGGTAACGTTCGGAGAGAGCGACTACGACCAGAAGCAGGCGGAAGGATTCATTAATCTTTGGGGACTTCCGATCAAGGTACAGGCGCTTCGGGAGCAGGGAAAACTGAAATAATCGAGATCTTTCAGAAGGATTTTCCGAGCGGAGGGGCAGAGCGGACGCGTAAGAGCGGGCACGCTTCTGCATCTCCGCTTTCCGAGAATTGAGAGACTTTCGTTTTTATAGCTTATTACCAGAAAACCGCAGCAGATCGATGAAACAAAGGAGTACTTCGCATGAAGGGAATACTATACCTGGAAGACGGAACTGTATTCAGAGGGAAGGGATTTGGGGCGCCGGGCACGAAGGTCGGCGAGCTTGTCTTCAATACGTCCATGACAGGATACCAGAGAATTATGACCGATCCTTCCTACAGCGAGCAGATCATTACGATGACCTATCCGCTTCAGGGAAATTACGGCGTGAACGATACGGACAACGAATCCGACCGGATTCACGCGTTCGGCATGGTTGTGAAGGATCTTTGCCAGAAACCGTCCAACTGGGCCTGCACAAAGACGCTGGACGAATGGCTGAAGGAGCAGAATGTTCCGGGTGTCTATGATGTAGATACGAGAGACATTACATCGAAGCTTCGGGATGAAGGTAACATGAAATGCGTGATCTCGAATGAAAACAAGAGCCTCGATGAGCTTAAGGAGCTTTGCGCGAATACCGAGCTCCGCGGTGATCAGATGAAGAACGCGGGGACGGATCACGAATACGAAATCAAGGCGGATCCGGAGAAATTCCGCGTCGCGGTGCTTGACCTCGGCGTTAAAAAAAGTATCCTGGACGAGCTTGTAAAGAGAGGATGTTCGCTTCGGGTATTTCCTTACGGAACGAAAGCGAAAAATATTCTTGCGATGAAACCGGACGGCGTATTCATCACGAACGGCCCGGGAGATCCGTCGGAAGCGAAAGAGGAGATTCTGATTACAGAGAAGCTGATTACAAACAGCAATTACGGCGAGAATCAGATGCCGATTATGGGTGTCTGCATGGGACATCAGATGATTGCACTCGCCTGCGGCGGCAAGACCTTCAAGCTGAAATACGGACACCGCGGAGGAAACCATGGTGTGTTCGACAAGCTTACGGGCCGGAGTTACATTGTTTCGCAGAACCACGGATACGCGGTGGATTCCGGAAGCGTCATTCTTAAGGGACTGGATGTTACGCATCTTAACCTGAACGACGGTACGGTAGAAGGAATGCAGCATATCCGGAAGCCGGTGTTCTCTGTGCAGTTCCATCCGGAAGCGAAACCGGGTCCGAACGACACGGGCTATCTGTTTGACCGATTTATTGATCTCATGAAAGGAGGCCGTCTGTAATGCCAAAGGATTTTACACTGGAGAAAGTATTAATTATCGGATCCGGCCCGATTGTGATTGGACAGGCGGCGGAATTCGACTACGCCGGAACACAGGCGTGCAAGGCCATCACAGAAGAAGGTATTGAGACGATTCTGATCAACAGCAACCCGGCGACGATTATGACCGACAACGGCATTGCGGACAAAGTCTACCTGGAGCCTTTGACAGAAGAAGCGGTTACGCGCGTCATTGAAAAAGAACGTCCGCAGGGCGTTCTCGCGGGCTTCGGCGGGCAGACGGGTCTTAACCTCGGAATGTCTCTGGAAGAAAAGGGCGTTTTCAAGAAATACGGCGTGAAACTTCTGGGCGTAAATAAAGAGAGCATTTACAAGGCGGAGGACCGGGAAGCGTTTAAGACGCTGATGGAAGAAATCCATGAGCCGATTCCGCCTAGCGGCATCGCTTCCAGCGTGGATGAGTGTCTGGAAATTGTGAAGGAGATCGGTTATCCGGTCATCATCCGTCCGGCGTATACGCTGGGCGGAACCGGAGGCGGCATTGCGAACAACGAGGAAGAACTGATC
>JAQXNW010000057.1 GCA_029098205.1 Eubacteriales bacterium
GCAGGATGAGCTGGATGAAGACTTTGAACTTGCGAGAACCGGTTCGCTGTACGCCTGCGATACAGATCAGGAGATGCAGGTTGCGGCGGATTACGCGAAGAGCATGCGGGACGACGGATACGACATCCGGACGCTCGATCCGAAGGAGCTCCTGGAGTTTGAGCCGTACATCGCGAAAGACCTGAAGGGCGGCTTGTACAGCCCGGAGAGCATCGGACTCAATCCGTACCGCCTGTGCTTTGCTTTTGTCGATCAGGTAGAGGGCAAAGGACTGGATGTATACCGCCATACTGCGGTCAAAGGCATCAAGCTTGGAAAGAACAACGAGGTCGAGAGCGTGGAAATCGACGGCGGCGAGCTTGCGACGGCGAATGTCGTGAACTGCGCAGGCGTCTGGGCGCCGGAAATCGGAAAGATGGTCGGAATTGAAATTCCAATCATTCCGAGAAAGGGTGTCATTTTGGTTTCGACCGGATCGTTCCCGTTCAACTTCCGGAAGGTACAGGAATTCGGATACATGATTTCGAAATTCTCGAATTTCGAATGCAAGCGGGATCCGGAGCTTGAGAAGTACGGCGTATCGTTCACGATCGAACCGACGGAAGCGAACAACGTACTGGTCGGATCAAGCCGTAATTTTGCGGGATACGGCGTGAATACAGAGATTGAGATCATCCATACGATCGCGAAGCGGGCGATTCGTTTCTATCCGATTCTGAAGGATACGCTGTGTATTCGGAGCTATGCGGGCGTGCGTCCGTTCATGGAGGATCATCTGCCACTCATTACGGATGTTGAGAAGGTGCCCGGATATTATATCGCGGCGGGTCATGAAGGCGACGGAATTTCAATGTCTCCGGCGACCGGGCGGCTGATCGCGGAGATGATCACTGGGGAGCCTTTGTTCATCAATCAGACTCCGTTCAGTTATAAACGATACGACGGAAGACTGTAGGCTTTCGTACGTTTGACTAAGGCGCGGTTTGACGGAGACCCCGAACCGGCAGGGTACAGCGGCAAAGCGGCTTTGTACAGGCCGCGCGGACTTCCTGATAATGCGATTCTAATAAGGAATGCATGTTATTCAGGATTGTATTGGACAAGAAATAAAAGGCCGGAAATCACCGGCTTTTGCAGAGATTCAGCAGTCAAAGCAGGAAATCCCGCGGATATATTCTGTTTCAGAATATTGAAGCAAAAAAGGCGTTCTTTTCGCAGGGCGAATCCGTGCTCTAGAATAAGAACAATCAAAGCGAAACAGCGGAATTTCCGCATCTTCGGAGTATCTATTTTCCACATTTTTTAAACGGAGGGAAACAATTATGAGCTATGCGAAGAAGGTTATGAAGGGCGTTTATGTACCTTTAATCACACCATTTAATGAGGACGAGAGCATCGATTTCGACGGATACAAGAAAGTCATCGACTATGTCATTGAAGGCGGCGTGGATGGTGTTCTTCTCGCGGGTTCTACGGGCGAGTTCTGGCAGATGACGCTGGAAGAGCAGAAGGAAGTCATCAAGAAGGGCTGCGAGTTCGTGGACGGAAGAGTCGATGTTGTCGCGGGAACATGGATGCACACGCCAAAGGAGACGATCGAGCTTACGAATTACGCGGCGGATTGCGGCGCGGATTTCGGTCTGGTGTTGCCGCCGTTCTATCATTCGAATACAGAGGATGGAATCTACGATTTCTTCAAGGAAGTCGCGGAAGGAAGCAAGGTCGGCATCGTTGTATACCATACGCCGGGAAATACGGCTGTCGAGCTGAGTCCGTCCTTTATCCGGAGACTGGCGCAGATCGACGGCATCGCGGCGGTGAAAGAGACGATCGATTTCACGCACACCAGCAACACCTATATGGCGACATATGACATCCCGAATTTCACGGTTGTTGAGGCGAATGAGCCGAAGCTGATCGCGTCCTATGCGGTTGGCGTTCCTGCAGCCTTCTCGATTGCTTTCAACGCGATTCCGAAGGAAGCCCGTAAGCTGTACGATCTTGTCTGGAAGGAGAATGACATCGCGGCGGCAAGAGAGCTGAACAAGAAGCTTTATCCGCTGTATGAGCTTCAGGAGGAAGAACCGTATCCGGGACCGATCAAGGCGGTTATGAACGCGATCGGTCTTCCGGCTGGAAGAGTCCGCAAGCCTCTTCCGCAGCCGAGCAAGGAAATGCGCGAACGGGCACGCAAGGTCATGAAGGATCTTGGATACGAAGTGAAGTAAATCCCGTCAGAGCCCCGGGCTTTTGGCTCATCCCGGAATCCCGGGCTCCGTATTTTCGTTTCATCGAAGGAGATCGCTATGCCGAAATATATGAAGGGCAGACGGTACGGCTATCTGACGCCGACGACGGACGGAGGATGGTTCGAGGGAATCCAGCACCAGCAGGTGGCCGGATATCCGATTGGAATTGTTTATATCGAGAATATAAACTATCCGCTGATACCGGGAAATGTCGTAAATGCGTGCACTTACGATTTTCCGGTTCGGATGAAGGCGGTAAAAAATCTTACGAACGACCGGTTGTTTAATAACGATCCGACGATTCTGGATGACATTCTGGACGCGGCACGCTCCCTTGTGGAGGAAGACGGCGTACGCGCAATCTGCAGCGCCTGTGGTTTCTTCGGAAATTACCAGCAGCAGGTGCGGGAAGCGCTTGATGTGCCGGTTGCGATGTCCAGTCTGGTACAGTTCCCGTGGATTCAGGGGCTGATTCGTCCGGGACAGAAAATCGGAATCCTGACGGCGAATAAAAA
The DNA here is from genome assembly GCA_029098205.1 of Eubacteriales bacterium. Classification (GTDB taxonomy): domain Bacteria; phylum Bacillota; class Clostridia; order Peptostreptococcales; family Anaerovoracaceae; genus Aminicella. The sequence goes on from JAQXNW010000057.1 coordinate 2,765, forward strand.
TTCGCTGAATGATACGCTTCTTAAGAGTTGTGGCGCGTATAAGACGGATAATCTGATCGTGAAGGACGGACTTGCGACAGAAGAATTCGCAGCGGTTGTAGACATGCGCGGACACTTTGACAACACTATCGCCAGGGAAGAGGTGGTCGCGATGGCGAAAGAGCTGGTCGAGGAGGATGACGACATCGGCGCGATCCTGCTCGAATGCAGCGATATGCCGCCGTACGCGTACGCGGTTCAAGAAGCGGCGCAGGTCCCGGTATTTGATTTTATCACGCTGATTAATTGGCTGCATTCCGCGGTCGCGCAGCATCCGTATTTCGGATGGGTTTAAGTGAAGTGCGGTATTGAAAAGCGGAAAAACAGAACAGTCAAAAGGGTGAAAAGCCCCTTTCCGGGTGATCCGGCAGGGAGCTTTTTCAAACGATAAAATACGGAATGGGATATTTGCACCAGCACATTACGATGTAGGCCAGCAGAAACGATACCTGTGCCCAGCGGCGCTCACGGAAAATATAAAAGACAAGGCCGATCCCGCACATCACGATGCCGCCTTCGGCCATCATGACGTTCGGCAGGATCATGGATAAAAACAGCAGTATATCTACAGCCGCCTGGCTGTATGTCTGCCTGGATGCCAGTGCCCCTGCAATAAGAACAGGGATGCAGAAAATTAACGGCAGAAGGGCAAGAACGATGGACTTGCCAATTTTCCGGGCTTTCTTTTCCTTGCAGCCGGCACGGAAAGTATCATAGGCGTCCATCCAGAGAGCAGAGACAAAGAAAGTGAAAAAAGCGTTGTTGATAAGGATGACTTCATCCATTGGAAATAATCGCTGGAGAACCGTTGTCATAACGGCCATCACCCAGGTGCCTGCCAGCAGTCGCCGCAGGTATTTTCTCCGGTCTTTGGTATAGTGAAAAGCCTCCGCCGACATGAAAAGGAACAGCGGGAAGACCGGCCTTCCCAGCATAGTCAGCCACGTAGGAGCCCATGCCAGTAGAACATTTCATGAACATGATCAAGGAATATGAGAACAGCT
>JAQXNW010000058.1 GCA_029098205.1 Eubacteriales bacterium
AATCCTTGGTGAATACTTCGGTTACATCGCAGAAGACACGTTTCTCAAGAGAATTCGGATTAAGAAGCGCGCATCCGGTTGCGACAAAGTGCGATGTGTTTCTGATCAGGCGGAGCATGCGGATGGCATCGTCCCGGTCCTTCGGTTTTCCTAAGATTTCGCCTTTATATACAACCGTGTCTGCGGCAAGGATCAGGCAGGAGGATGGTACAGATCCCTGTGCGAGAAGATCGTTCATACAGGTCATTCCTTTTTTCAGTGCCAGATACATGACCGCGTCTCTTGCCTCGATCCCATCCGGAAGCGTTTCAATGGTTCTTGTCGGCATGACAATGGCTTTTATACCGTGATTTCGAAGAATCTCAATACGGCGGGGAGATTTCGATGCGAGAATCAGTTCTTCAGGGAATGTTTCCAGTTCGTTTGTCATGAATTTTCCGGCCTCCATCCGGGAAAAGAAATAAGTATCAATTCCATTTTACCACGAAAGCGGGATGCCGTTTATGCTTTTAAGCGCTGATTTTCTATCAGTTGCCTTTTTTTTGGATAGACGGTATAATAGAATGAATTTTTATTTCATTCTGCGGAGAAAATATATGAGAAGCAAAAAATTCACAGAAATGGAAGAGCAGAGCGGAAGAGCGGTGACTACGGAAGCAGCAGTGCCTAAGAAAAAGAGAAAGTGGCCGAAAATACTTCTGATTATTTTGATCATTCTTGCGCTTCTGGCGGGCAGTGCGTACTTCGGCGTAAATGCGTACCTGAATAATCTTCTTGATAAGAATATTAAGAGGACAAAAATTGAGAAGAAGGAACTTTCCTGTGTGAATGTGGATGGGTATGTGAATATTCTACTTCTGGGTGTTGATTCCCGGAGTATGAGCAAGAAAGCGCTGGAGGATGCGAACACAGACTGCATCATTATTCTTAGTCTTAATACGAAAACAAATGAGATCAATTTGATTTCGGTTTACAGAGATACGTATCTTCCAGTGAGTGATTCGAAATACGGGAAGATTAACAGCGCGATGGCGATCAGCAGCCCGGAAAACACGATTAAGAGACTGAATGAGTCTTTGGATCTTGATATTGACAATTATGCACTGTTTAACTGGAAGATGGTCGCGGAGCTTGTCGATTCTGTCGGTGGTGTTGAAATCAATGTCAGCGATGCGGAAATGCAGGCTGTTAACCAGTATATCGGGGAGACCGGAGAATCCATCGGAGAGAAGGCGGTTCCGCTCACAGCATCCGGCAAGCAGACACTGGACGGCGTACAGGCGGTTACGTACGGAAGGATCCGAAAGGGTGTAGGCGATGACTTTGCAAGAACCGGAAGAATGCGGAAGGTCATCAAAAAGACGCTTCAGAAACTAAAGAAACAGAATGTCACTGATCTTCTGAAAATTATGAAACGCTGCATGAAATACTGTGAGACGAGCATGTCGAACGACGATCTGATTTCTTTGGCGCAGCAGCTTTCTTCGCTGAAAATCAATAAAAGCATTGGTTTTCCTTATACGGTGGACGGCGGGTATGTGAACGGAGAGTCGTTTGTATTCCCGGTCGATCTCTCGAAAGACGGCAAGAAACTTCATAAGGAAATGTTCGGCCAGAAAGATTACAAAATCAGCGACCGTGCGCAGAAGATCAGCGATCATATCCGTCAGGTGTATTTGAGCGGAGGAAGTGCATCTGCCTACGGAAGCTCAGAAGAGAGCAGCCGGGAAAGCAGTTATGGAAGCACCTACGGTGCGGATACTTCGGGCGGAAGTACGTATTCCGAAGGAAACGGGTACAGCTCTGGATCGTCCTCATCCGGGACTTCCGGATCTTCTTCCGGAAGCGGGACAGTTTCCGGCGGCGATTCGTCTTCTGGCAGCAGTACATACTCCGGAAACGGGAATGCATCTTCTGGGAGCGGTTCTGAAGCGGGGCGGATAGAAACGAATCCGGCTCCATAATCAGAGCCGCTGAAGAATAGGAGAAACGTCGTGGTAGAACAGGGAACGCGGATAATAGAGGAATATTCGGATTCTACTGAGCAGGGGGATTGGAAAAACGAGCATTCCGGGAGAGCTGTCCGTTATGGGAGATCGGTGAGATCGGTGAGAAAGAGAAAAAAGGACCGGTCGCTTTGGATCTGGATTCTGATTCTGATTCTGATCATGACTGCAATCGGTTTTTTCATCGCGGGGACAAGACCAGGCGGCGGAAAACAGGTAGGAGATACTATTATTCTGGATGATGGAGACGCAGTCTCTGTAGGGGCCCCTTACATCGGGAGAATTCACATCGAGGGAGAGATTTCCGGGACGGATGCGGACTCCGATATCGGATACAGGCATGCGTTTTTGATGGATTTAATCCGGCAGATGGAAAAAGACCCGAATAACCGAGGGATTCTTCTGGATGTGGATACGCCGGGAGGCGCTGTCTATCAGACAGACGAGTTGTATCTTCAGCTGAAGCATTATAAAAAGAAGACAGGCCGTCCGATCTACACCTATATGGGAAATGAGGCGGCGTCCGGCGGCTATTATATTTCTTCTCTGAGCGACCGGATTATCGCGAACCGAAACTGCTGGACGGGTTCCATCGGAGTCACGATGGGATCTATTTATGATATTACCGGATTGATGGAAAAATACGGCGTAAAGGCGACGGCTATTCATGCCGGCCGGAATAAAGCCATGGGAAGCATCACAGAGCCTTTGACGGATGAGCAGGAACAGATTCTTATGTCATTAGTCAATGAATCCTATGATCGTTTTGTTCAGATTGTCGCAGATGGGAGAAATCTGCCTTTGGAGGATGTCCGGAATCTGGCGGATGGACGCGTTTATACGGCATCGCAGGCGAAATCGCTGGGACTGATTGATGAAATCGGGACGCTCGAAAAAACGGAGAAGGAAATGAAGACGCAGCTTAAGCAAAAGAATCTTCAGGTTATTGATTTCCGTCATACGGAAACAGCCTCCTCCGGTCTTGGAGATCTTCTTGGTATCCTGAACGGGAAGAGTGATGTAAAGAAGGACGATCTGGAGACGATCGAAAAAATCATGAAACTTTCTGAAAAAGTGGATGTCAGCTACGAAGCGCCGCTTCAGAAATGATTCGTTGCTTGCTTATTGTTTTGACTGAATTGCCCATTCCGTTTGAGGAACGGGCAATTCTCTTTTATTCAATATTTTCAATCTTGACAAAGAATCGGAGCTGTAGTAGACTTCTTCAATGTGTTAAGCACAATCGCTTAACAGATGACGCTGAGAGGTAAAATCCGTGAACGAACTTGCGAAGGAGAGTCTTCTTTTCGATTACTACGGAAGTCTTCTGACGGAGCGGCAGCAGCAGGTTATGAGGCTGTACCATGAGGATAATTTTTCGCTGTCGGAAATTGCCGCAGAAACAGGAATCTCAAGAAACGCGGTTTACGATGCGCTTAAGAAAGCCGAGCGGCAGCTCGCGGCATATGAGAAGAAGCTTGGTCTTGTCGGGAAGTTTCTGAAGAAAGAACGACAGATCCAGTCGATCCGAAACAGGCTGCTTCTCCTGACGGAAAGCGAGACCGAAGAGAATCGGGCAAAACTCCGGGAAATTCTTGAAATGCTGGATGAAGCGGAGAAGGAATAGGATAGGAGAAGAACGTTTATGGCATTTGAAAGTTTATCTGATAAATTGCAGAACGTGTTCTCAGGTCTTCGCGGGAAGGGAGTTCTGACTGAGAAAGATATCGATCAGGCACTTCGGGAAGTAAAACTTGCTCTTCTGGAAGCTGATGTCAATTTCAAGGTCGTGAAAGAGTTTATCCGTGATGTGAAAGAGAAGTGCATGGGCGAAGAGGTCATGAAGAGTCTTACGCCTGCGCAGATGGTCATTAAAATTGTGAATGCGGAGCTGGTTGATTTAATGGGCGGCTCCGGCACAAAGCTGACCTATTCGCCATCCGGTTTTACGACGATTATGATGGTCGGTCTTCAGGGAACCGGTAAAACAACGACAAGCGGAAAACTGGCGGCTTGGCTCAAGCAGAACGGAAAGAAACCGATGCTCTGCGCCTGTGACGTTTACCGTCCGGCCGCGATTGATCAGCTGGAAGTCGTTGGGAAGGCGGTCAATACGCCGGTCTATGCGGATCGGAATGAGAAGGATCCTGTGAAGATTGCCGAAAACGCGAAAGCGGAGGCGGAACGCAAAGGGTTTAATATTTTGATTCTCGATACGGCGGGACGTCTTCAGATTGACGACGCTTTGATGGATGAGCTTTCGCGGATGAAGAAAGCGCTGAAACCGCATCAGGTTCTTCTGGTTGTGGATGCTTTGACCGGACAGGATGCTGTAAATGCTGCATCCGGATTTAATGACCGTCTGGGAATCGACGGCATCATCATGACGAAGATGGATGGTGATTCCCGCGGTGGTGCAGCGCTTTCTGCGAAGAAGGTGACAGGGCGGCCGATTCTTTTTATAGGAACCGGTGAGAAGTACGATGCGCTCGAGCCTTTTTATCCGGATCGAATGGCAAGCCGCATTCTTGGCATGGGCGACATGCTTTCACTGATTGAGACCGCGGAGAAGTCGTACGATGAAGAGCAGGCGAAGCGGATGGAATCCCGGCTCCGGAAGAACCAGTTTACGCTGGAGGACTTCCTTGAGCAGATCGGTCAGGTTCGGAAGATGGGCGGTCTTCAGAAAGTCCTTTCGATGATTCCCGGTATCGGAGGCGCGAAAATCGGGGATGAGGATATCGAACGCGGCGAGGAAGAATTCCGGAGGATGGAAGCGATTATTTTTTCAATGACGAAGGAAGAACGCGAAGATCCTTCTATTTTGAATGCGAGCCGAAGAAAAAGAATTGCTGCCGGAAGCGGGACGACAGTCAGTCAGATTAACGGACTGATTAAGAAATATAATGAAGCGAAGAAAATGCTGAAACAGTTCGGAAAGGGCGGCGGAAAGCGCCGCGGTTCGGGACTGTCCGGGCTTTTCTAAATAAATGAACAATTTTCGACCAGAAGCGGAGGATAAGAACAATGGTAAAGATCAGACTGAAGAGAATGGGTGCGCACAAGAAACCGTTTTACAGAATCGTGGTAGCGGATTCTCATATGGCAACCAGCGGACGGTTCATCGAAGAGCTTGGATATTTCAACCCGATGGTAGAGCTGAACGATGTCAAGATTGATGCGGAAGCTGCAAAGAAATGGCTGGACAAGGGAGCGCAGCCGACGGAAAGAGTAAGAACGCTCTTTAGAAATGCCGGAATCATCGAGAAGTAGAGAACGGACGGTGACATTGATGACAGAACTGGTAGAGACCATCGCGAAAGCGCTTGTCGACGCGCCAGACCATGTCGTCGTTACAGAAGAGGATGAGGGTTCGGAAGAGATCCTCCGTCTTACTGTAGCCGGAGATGATATGGGGAAGGTCATCGGAAAGAAGGGCCGGATCGCGAAAGCTCTCAGAACGGTGGTCAAGGCTGCTGCGACTAAGCAGAATAAACAGGTTTCGGTGGGAATATTTTCAGAGGATGAAATGAAGTCTGCTGAAGCGGAAGAAGAGTAGACAGAATGCAGGAGCGTGCCGGAAGGTGCGCTCCTGTGTTGATATGGAAAGAAATGACAGAATGACAGATAAGAGCAGAGACCGCGTTTTGATCGGGGAAGTGACGGGGGCGATCGGTATCCGCGGTGAGATCAAAGTCTATAGCTACGCGGAAGATATTTCCCGATTTCATACTTTGGAAAGCGTCTATATTTCCGGGATTCCTTATGAAATTCGGAAAGTCAGAGAGAAGGGGAATCTGGCGGTTCTGGCATTGTCCGGAATCGAAGACCGGAATGAGGCGGAAAAGCTCCGGGGAAAGCCGGTGGAAATGGATGCGGAGGAACTTCCGGCTCTTCCTGAGGATCAATTCTATATCCGGGATATTCTCGGCCTTTCCGTATTCGATGAATCCGGCCGGGAGCTGGGTCTTCTGAAGGATGTACTGACGGACCGTCCGCAGCAGATCCTGGTCGTTGCCAGAAAGGGAAGGAAAGACATTCTGATTCCGATGGTTTCGGAATTTGTAAGGGAAATTCTCCCGGAAGAGGGGAAAATCATCGTCCGCCTGATTGAAGGGATGGAAGACGAATGAAGTACGATGTTCTTACATTGTTTCCGGAAATGTTTA
>JAQXNW010000059.1 GCA_029098205.1 Eubacteriales bacterium
CAATAATATATTTATCTAAAGCTTCGACAATTTCTTTCGGCTTTAAGTCCTGAATTTTATCAGCCATACTATCTCCTACTAATACAATATTATTATATACCTATAATTCTCAGAAACAAATGACTTTTTTACATTTTTCAAATAATTTCTATTTCTCTGAAAAATAATCATTCTATTTTATAATTTTTCTACAACGATATGATCATTTGTATACACACAAATCGATGAAGCAATTTTTAATGACTCCCGAACGATTTCTTCCGCACTCATATCTGTATGGTTATATAACGCATTCGCTGCGGAATATGCATAATTTCCGCCAGATCCGATCGCAACAAAACCATAATCCGGAGCGATGATTTCCCCATTTCCGGAAAGAACAAGAATCTCATTTCGATCCGCTACAATCATAAGAGCTTCTAAACTCCGCATGCCTCGATCCGAACGCCAAAGCTGCGCCAAATCTACCGCAGCCTTTTTTAAATTACCAGAGTGCTCCTCCAGCTTAGACTCAAATTTTTCAGTCAATGTAAACGCATCCGCAACAGAACCGGCAAATCCCGTGAGCACTTTGCCACCATAAATTTTTTTAACTTTTCGAGCGCCATTTTTCATTATGGCAGTCTCTCCCATCGTTACCTGCCCGTCACCGCCGATCGCAATATCATTCTCTGATCTTCTGACCGCGCAAATAGTCGTTGCATGAAACTGAACCATTATCTTCCTCCTATCCGATGCTGTCTGTATCTAAATCACCTTATTAACTGCAGAATCATTCTTTATAGTCACATTCTTTATTTGAACATGCAAGCGTTGTATTCTTTCCTTTTTTCTCAACAAGAAGAGCACCGCACTTCGGACATTTTTTATTAACAGGCTTATTCCAATAGGACATATCACAGTCCGGATAGCCGCTGCATCCATAAAATATTCTTCCGCGGCGCGAACGCTTCTGAACAAGAGGCTTCCCGCATTTTGGACAGCTCACACCGATTTCTTTAATCAGCGGTTTTGTATTCTTACATTCCGGATAGCCGCTGCATGCAAGAAACTCTCCGTATCTTCCCGTTTTAATCACCATAGGACGTCCGCAGATTTCACAGTTTACTCCTGCCGGCCGATCTTCGATTTCCACTTTCGGAATATTCTGCTCCGCCTTTTCTAATTCCTGATGAAAGGGACCATAAAAAGAACGAATAACCTGCTTCCAATCGGCGCCTTTTATTTCTACATCGTCCAGTTTATCTTCCATTTCCGCGGTAAAGCCTGCATCCACTATATCCTTGAAATTTTCTTCCATCATCCCGTCGACAATGAAACCAAGATCCGTGGGAATCAAAGTCTTTTTTTCTCTTTTGACATACTTTCGATCCAGAAGTGTAGAGACAATAGGCGCATAAGTACTAGGACGTCCTATATTCTTCGATTCCAATTCTTTAATCAAACTGGCTTCCGTATACCTTGAAGGCGGAAGAGTAAAGTTTTGTTCTCCTTCTGTTTTTTCAGAAGTCAGTTCCTCGCCCCTTTTCAATTCCGGAAGAAGCATATTCTCCGACTCTGTTACCTTATATACTTTCCGGTAACCATCGAACAGCAACCTAGAGCCTGATGCCCGAAATCCATAATCCCCGTTCTTAATCTGCACATGCATGCTGTCAAATTTCGCAGCGCTCATCTGACTCGCAATAAACCGATTCCAGATAAGCTGATACAGCCGATACTGATCTCTGGAAAGCGCATCCTTAATCTGCTCCGGTTCCAGCGTCGAATCAGCAGGCCGAATGGCTTCATGTGCATCCTGAATATCTTTTTTCCGGTTGCTGAAAAAATTATTGCTCCAATATTCCGCACCAAAACGGTTTTTAATATATTCTTCTGCGGACGCTTTCGCTTCTTCGGAAATGCGAACCGAATCTGTACGAAGATACGTGATCAGTCCAGCAGTACCACGGCCAGGTATATCTACGCCTTCATAAAGCTGCTGTGCGATAGACATCGTCTTTCGTGTATTAAAGCCCAGACGTATTGAAGCTTCCTGCTGCAGCGTACTTGTTGTAAATGGAGGAAAAGGTTTCGTGTTTCGTTCTTTACGGACAATTTCCGAAATTATGAACTTTCCTTTTGAAAGATCTGAAAGAACATGGTCTTTCTCTTCGCATGTATGAACAGTGAATTTTTTTCCGTTTTTAGTGCCCAGTTTGGCAGAAAAATCCCATTCCTTATGAAATAGCGCTGTAATCGTCCAATATTCTTCCGGCACAAACGCCTGAATTTTCCGCTCCCGATCACATATGATTTTCAAAGCCGCTGACTGAACACGTCCTGCAGAAAGCCCACGGCGGATTTTACGCCAAAGAAGCGGACTGATCTGATATCCAACCAAACGGTCTAACACTCTTCTTGCCTGCTGAGCATCCACTAAATTCATATCAATGGCACGAGGATGCTTCATCGCTTCCTTCACAGTCGGCTTCGTAATTTCATTAAAAGTAACACGAACCGAATCCTCAGGATTAATTCCCAACAAATTCGCAAGATGCCATGAAATCGCTTCTCCTTCTCGATCCGGGTCTGTTGCCAGATATACTTTTGAAGCTTTCTTTGCTTCTTTCTTCAGTTCTTTTATAATTTCACCTTTACCCCGAATCGAAATATATTCTGGCTCGAAGTCGTGATCAATATCTATACCAAGCTTACTTTTGGGAAGATCCCGAACATGTCCGACCGATGCGATTACGTGATAGCCGGACCCGAGAAACTTGCCGATCGTCTTAGCCTTTGACGGAGACTCTACGATAACGAGTTTTTTCTTTCTTCCCGCAGATGCACTTGCCCCCCTTGCCATATTTGCAATAATCCTTTCTGCGACATCCGATCGTTTTTCGATCATTTACCTATGAACAAATACTAAAAAAACACTTTTGTACAAAAGTGTTCAATCACAATTATTACAACAAAACATAGAAAAATACAATAGAAACATCGCTTTTTTCAAAAAATATACATAATTTCATCTTTTCGAATTCATATTCAGCGGATTCAAAGATTCCTTCATTTAAAACTTATCCCTGCATCAAATTCAGAAATACGCGCCCGGAACTTGTATATACGGCTCCTTTTAATTCCAGAATCGTAATCGTCTGTAGAATCGTTTCCGGAGAAATATTCGTGCTTTCCACGATATCCTCCGGAAGCATCTCTCCTCTGTCCCGAAGCAGAAAAAGGATTTTTCTTTCCATCGCACTGAATGTCTGTTCTGACGCGGAATTTCTATCATCAAAGGAAGTAATTCCAAGGGCTGAAAAAGGATCTCCGATAACTGTGACAATTTCAGCGCCATCCTGAATCAATTTATTTGTTCCTAAGCTCTGTTCACTTCCGATATTCCCGGGGACTGCAAAAACAGAACGGCCCTGCTCAGCAGCAAATTCTGCTGTTTTCAAAGCACCACTGTGAAAACCTGCCTCAACAACGACAACACCCTTCGAAATTCCGCTTATGATTCGGTTTCTACGCGGAAACATGTATCTGCGCGGTTCGGTGCCGTCCGGATATTCGCTTAGCAGCAGTCCGGTTCTTGCGATTTCTGCCATAAGACTGCTATGCTCCTTTGGATAACAGCAGTCCAATCCATTTCCCATTACCGAAATGACCGTTCCTCCCGCATCCAGGCATGCTTTTTGAGCACAGGAATCTATGCCTCTGGCCAGCCCGCTTACAAGAACCGTATGATTCAGTGCCGCTCTCTTTCCGATTGCTCTTGCTATCCGAAGGCCATAAGGAGTACATTTTCTGCTTCCAACAACCGCCAAAGTATGACCTTGAAGAACCAAAAGATTCCCACGGTAATATAATGTCTTAGGCGGATCTTGGATTTCCTTCAGAAGTTCCGGATACCCGGAATCTTTAAAACGAACCATCTCTGTTTTCATATTTCAAACCTTCCTGCTTCTTTACGTTTTGATCTTTCGAAAATATCTTCACGATACCGGACAGCCTCTGCAAAATGACCGATTTTTACGTCATCACTTCCTTCTAAATCTGCAATCGTACGGGCAATTTTTCGAACTTTTTGAATACCTCTTGGATCCAAGCCCATTATTTGATACGCATTTCTTAAGAATCCATCCGTCTCACCTTCAATCGGCACATATCGATCCAGCTCTTCATCCGACATATCTCCATTTAAATACTCTTTCATATGGAAACGTTTTTCCTGCATTGCTCTGGCAGCCAAGAGCAGCTTCTTCATTTCGTCACTTCCCAGGCCCGGCTTTTCATGCCATTTATCATAAGAAACCGGCGGAAGCGAAATCGTAATATCCATTCGATCCAGAATAGCTCCGGAAATTTTCGCCCTGTAATGTGCCAGTTCACCGTCTGTACATGTGCAGACATGATTCGGATCACCATAATATCCGCATTTACATGGATTTGAAGCAAATACAGAAAAAAAACGCGCCGGAAAACGATATGTCTCCCCGTAGCGGACAAATTCGATTTCCTTCCGTTCCAGCGGAGTGCGAAGAGAATCCAGTACACGTCCAGAGAATTCACAAACTTCATCAAGAAATAGAACGCCTGAATCGGCAAGAGAAATTTCACCGGGCATCGGATGAAGTCCGCCGCCAAGAAGAGCTGCGGCTGTTGAATTCGTGCCCGGTGCACGAACCGGCCTCTCAGAGATCACCTGATTCAGCCCTAATTTTCCGGCAGCAGACCAGATAATCGACGCGCGAAGAATTTCTTTTTCCGTCATGGGAGGAAGAATCGACGGAATTCTTTCAGCAAGCATTGTTTTCCCCGCGGAGGGATTTCCAATCATAAAAATACCGTGTCCGCCAGCGGCAGCAACTAGGATTGCCCGCTTTGCAGTCTCCTGACCCCGCACATCACGAAAGTCTTTCTTTTCACAGACAATTTCTTTTCTAACAGGAACATATGCCTTTTTCTGAGGGAGAATTTTCTGCATCCCGGAAAAATGAAGTACTAACTGAGAGAGACTGGATGCCGGAAACAATGTAATCTGGTTAAGTAAAGACGCTTGTGCCAGATTATCTTCCGGAAGAAACAGTTTTTTTATTCCATACTTCTCCATAGAAGCAGCAATTGCCAAAGCTCCACCAACCTGTTTTACCCTGCCGTCCAGAGATAATTCCCCAATGATGCAGCATCCAAAAAGTTTATTCGGTTCAATCTGGCCGCTTGACGCGAGAATAGATAACGCAATGGCTGCATCAAAATGACTTCCACGCTTCCAGATACCCGCAGGCGCCATGTTTACAGTAATCCTGCCCATCGGAAACTCCAGTCCGGAAAAATGAAGAGCCGACCGAATCCGTTCTTTTGCCTCATTGACAGATTTATCCGCCAGTCCGACAATCTGGAACATCGGCAGTCCCTTATCGATAGTTGTTTCTACTGTTACAGGTATCGCTTCCATACCATGCAGCACTGCAGTCATAACTTCAGCAAACATATATTCCCCCTCTTCGATGCATCGAAAAACCGATCACTGTATCGGAAGCTTCATCTTTCAGAAAGCATTTTTCAAAAGGCATTTTCAATCTGCTGAATTGTAATGCCAAAGACTTGAAACGATATATTGAAAGTATCCACTCTTCTAATTTTTTGATAGTACTCCGCAATTCTTCGAATTCTTAACTGTTTCTGCCTGCAGACAGCTTCCTCAGGAGTTCCGAAATCCGTTAATGAACGAGTTTTTACTTCAACAAAAAATATCGTATCGTTTTTGTGACAAATCAGATCTATTTCTCCAATCGGACAGCGAAAATTCCGTTCGACTATTTCATAACCTTCTGCATAGAGAACAGCCGCAGCAAGATTTTCACCTAATTCACCCAGCAGCTTTCGATCATTCAAAATTTTTCTCCTTTCTGCTCCGTCTTTATACTTAATTTACCGTTTTTACCATATAATGTCAATTCCAACATCAAAAAAAGACGCCTTCGAAATGAAGACACCTTTATGCTGGCTATATACCTGTTTTCAATCAACAAAATATACGAAAACGTTTTTACATTATTATAATACCTGATGAAGCGCGAACCGCTCAACCGCCTTTGCCACTCCATCACGGTCATTGGTATCTGTCACAAAATCCGCAATGGATTTCATGCTCTCTGTTCCGTTTTCCATGACAACGCCAATTCCTGCGAGACGGATCATCTTCTCGTCATTCGGACTGTCCCCGCATGCCATAAGTTCTTCACGATGAATGCCAAGCTTCTGCATCAGATATCGAAGCGCCTCTGCTTTGCTCGTAGTTTTCCCCCCGATTTCCAGGCAATGCCGTTCCGATGATGTCACCGTAATATCCGGAATCTGAAGAAGAGCCTTCTTCACTCTCAGTCTCTCCTCTTGGCTTTCAAATGTGATGCTTACATTCTCGATATGCGTCGATTCCTTCTGAAGAACATCATAAACATCTTTGACCGGACGGCGAGACCATAGAATGTACTGGACATTACGCGTGTTGGATCCATGGAGGCGAAGCTCATCGAGTACGGACACGTCTGCGTATGCCTTCCCATCCGCAAAAACCTCTACCGGATCATCAAACCGGCGAAGGACTGCCTCAATCTTAGAAACAGACTCCTCTTCAATATAATTTGTATATATTTTTTCATTCTGCGGGAATTCTGTAATAACAGCCCCATTCGAATTGATCATATATTGAATTCCATCGAATTCTAAAATTGCATCCGGAAGAGCGCTGAAAACTCTGCCTGTCGATATAACAACCTGAATTCCCTGATCCTGAGCCTTCTTAAGCGCGCTTTTCGTTCTGGGAGAAAGGCTTTTATCGGTCCTGAGCGTCGTATTGTCAAGATCCAGAGCAATCATACGAATATTTTGTTTCTCCATTTCTTCTATCAATTTCAAAACCTTTCTTTTCCTTCTGCAAGCATCTGAAATTCCCAATTATTTTCCCGAACAAATTTCATCGTGCAGCTTCCTTCATGCCCTGGATAGATCATCCAAGAATCATCCAGATGATTTAGGACAAAGCGGATCGAATGTTTCATATCTTCTTCACAACCGGATTTTAAATCTGTTCTTCCAAGGTCTGTGTCAAATAACGTATCTCCTGTAAAACAAGCTTTGCTTTCCGGGAGTTCAAAACAAACGGAGCCGCGCGTATGACCCGGGGTCCACAGCACCTTAATCCGTTCGCCGCCGCAAGTTAAATTCTGTCCATCCGAAAGGAAGCCATCAATTTCACCTGTGTATAAATCCGAGTCTGCATGATGCATGAATACCGGACATTTCAATGCAGCCTTCAGCCAGTCCGCGGCGCCCGTATGATCTGAATGATAATGCGTTGCAAGAATGCCCATCACTTTTAGGGAATGTTCTTTTATATAAGAAAGATAAACATTCGGTGAATATCCAGGATCGATGATCATACATTCGCCGCCGTCCTGTATATAAAGAATGTAGCCATTTGCAAAAAGCGGTCCCATCATAAATTTTTTTATTTTCATAATTTTTCATCCTTCTGACCTGCTCCCGGTCAAAGTCCTGCAAATGTTTTGAGGCGCCGATTCAAGAGCACGCAGCTTCTGCACAGCCTTCATGCAATGTTTCAGGATGATGCATCCGGATATATTATACATGAGCCTTATAATGCTTGCAAATACGCCTATCGTTCATTATAATAATGGATTGTATATTCTGGATATGAGATGGAAATCAGGAAACCCATTCTCTGTTTTTTCTAAGAAAAACATTTTTCTCAAGGAGTTTTAGACTATGGAAATCGCAATTGTCGGTGCCGGTAAATTAGGAATAAAAATCGCCGAAGCATTGGATGGCGGCGGACACAGTATTACGATCATCGATAAAGAACCGGATCCTCTTGACCGCGTTTCTCAGTCTTTGGATGTCCTGACACTGCAGGGGGACGCAAGAGACATAGCTTTTCTTAAAGAAGTCGAAATCAATCATTATGACTTTTTAATTTCAACAACGGGTACAGATGATACTAATCTTGTGATTGCCGCTTTTGCAAAAGCGCTCGGATGCCGCCGCGTAGTCGCCCGGCTTCGTGAACCGGAGCATATGAATCAGTTTGATTTTATACGCGAGAATTTCCATATAGATTATATTGTAAATCCCGATCTTGCAATCACAGATCAGATTTATCAATATCTGGTTCATAAATTCACACTGGAAAGCGGAATATTTTCGACTGGATCGGTTTCGGTCATTGAATTTAACGTGGAAGAATATCCGGACCTGATCGGGAAATCCATCCCGGAAGTCCGCAGAATTCTTCCTGATTTTCTTGTTGCCGGTATTTCCAGAAACGGAAAATTTATGATCCCACATGGAAAAAATGAAATACGTTCCGGCGATATTTTATATTTCCTCGGAGAAATCAATCGAATCCGGGAACTGAAAAACAAATTGACGGGTGCGCATCCTGTGCGGCGCGCACATAAAATTATGATCATCGGCGGCGGAAAAACAGGATTTTATCTTTCCAAGCGCCTTTCTGATTTCGGCGCAATGGTTAAGCTGGTAGAGAAAGATCTGAATCGCTGCCAGTATCTTTCCACGCATCTGGATAATGTTATGGTTCTTCATGCAAACGGAACGGATCTCGAATTTCTTGAAGATGAAAATCTGGATGAAATGGACGCCTTTGTTACGGCGACAGGATATGATGAAGAAAACCTTCTGCTTGCATTAACTGCAAAAAAACATGGCATTCAGGATGTCATCTCGAAGGTAAGTCATGAAAGTTATAAGGAACTGATTTCCCAAATGGGAGTGGATATGGTTCTGAATCCACTGGATATTACGGCAAGCAACATTGTCAGCTTTATCCAGAGTGCCAATAATATTCTGTCCTCTGTAATTATTCAGGGACAGGCGGAACTTGTAGAGATTATTGCCACAAAGGAACTGTCCATGACAGGATCTTTAATATCTGAATTAGAGATTCCGGACAGCATTCTGATCGCCGGTATCCACCGGAAAAATGAAATTCTGATTCCGGATGGCCGGACACGAATCGAGAAGGACGATCACGTTATTATATTAAGTCTTCTTTCTAATTTGAAAGATGTTGAAAAGCTTCTGAAAAGCAAAAGGAGTTAAGGACACATGTCGAAGGCACTTTGGAAAAATGTTTTTTCGGCGATGGGTGTGCTTCTGTTTGTCCTGGGAATCTGCTTTGTACCCGTCTGCCTATGCGCGATATATTACCGGGAATGGAGTCCGCTTCACGCCTTCGGACTTCTTATGTGCATCTGTCTAGCTGGCGGCTTGTTCCTGTTCCGCTTTTTTCCTCCATCCGGTATGAAAGTAAAGAAGCGCGATGGTTATCTGATCGTAACTATTAC
>JAQXNW010000060.1 GCA_029098205.1 Eubacteriales bacterium
GGAGCGTCCTGAAATACATTTTCGACATTCTCATAATAAAGCTGTTCTCCTTTTGTTTCCGATCGAGCCATCCCGACCGCTTTCATATATATATTTTCATTCCCCCGCAGGCACTTCCTCAAACTGATTCATGCCCGGTCAAAGAAAAAAACCGTTTTTCTCCGAAACTTTCGTCCTTCGTGCTGCGATTCACGAATTTTCGCCGAAGCTGCGCCCGGTGTACGTCTTGTCATTCCCGAACGAGCAGGCACACGGCCTCCGCCGCGATTCCTTCGCCTCGTCCGGTAAACCCGAGCTTCTCCGTCGTTGTCGCTTTCACGCTGATTCTGGAAGTTTCCGTTCCCATCGCTTCCGCTAAATTTTCGCGCATCAAAAGAATATAGGGAGCCAGTTTCGGTTTCTGGCAGATCACAGTGACAT
Organism: Eubacteriales bacterium; assembly: GCA_029098205.1. GTDB lineage: Bacteria > Bacillota > Clostridia > Peptostreptococcales > Anaerovoracaceae > Aminicella. The sequence continues at coordinate 421 of JAQXNW010000060.1, forward strand.
CGCAGTTTCCAAGCCTCCATCCTTCTCCGGACACTTTCCGGAGAACTTCCCGAAGAAGCTTCATGCTGTCCGCGCCCTCGTAAGCCGGATCCGTATCCGGAAAGAGTTTCCCGATATCACCCATAGAAGCCGCGCCGAGAACCGCGTCCATCAGCGCATGCGAAAGAACATCCGCATCGGAATGGCCATCAAGCCCTAAAGAATAAGGAATTTCAGCACCGCCCAAAATCAATTTCCGGCCGGGCACAAGCCTGTGCACATCATACCCGGTTCCGACACGAATTTCCGGATTCATAATTCCCTCCGCCCGCGCCGGATTCTGCATCCCGGCGCGCATTTTCCGCGTATATTCCGCTTCTCTTCTGCACTTCTCTATACTTCACTGCTATATTCTTACGCTTACACTCTGTTCTTATGCTCCGGAGTATCCGGTTATCCCCGGCTACTCCATACGTCCGAAAATCATTCGCCCCGCAGCCGTCTGAAGCGCGCTGGTTACATGAATCCGAACGGTCTTTCCGATCTTCGGTTCGCCGTTCTCCACAACGATCATCGTTCCGTCGCTGAGATACGCCACCGCCTGCCCCGGATTGCTACCGCGCTTTACAAGGTGCACGGACATCTGTTCTCCCGGAAGGACGACCGGTTTCAGGCAGTTCGCAAGTTCATTGATATTCAGAACGCTGACACCGTTAATTCCGGCGACCTTATTCAGATTGTAATCATTCGTAACAACCTTCCCGCCGATGATCTGTGCGAGCTTAAGAAGCTTGACATCCACCTCCGGAATTTCTTTCAGCGACTTCTCACTATCCGTATTATAAATTTCAACGCCGAAATCCGTCTGGATTTTTTTCAGAATGTCCAGACCCTGCCGTCCTCTCGCCCGTTTCAGAGAATCGGACGAGTCCGCAATATGCCTGAGCTCAACCAGCACGAATTCCGGAATTACGATTTCTCCTTCCAGAAAACCGGTTTTCATAATGTCCGCGATCCGTCCGTCAATGATCACGCTCGTATCCAGAATCTTCGGAGAAGCGCCGCCACGCCGCCGAACGCTCCTGAGCGAACGGGAAAAAGAGGTTCCGCCCTGTTGCCCGGAGTCCCGGTGAATCCCTGAAGTGATCATATTCGCGACATCCGAGCCCTTGCTTACGGCGACCAGAATCCCAAGAACGGAAAACAGAACATAATCCGCAATTGTCAGTGCCGTGCGGAGATACCGGTTTCCCAGAACGGAGAACATCTGCGCGATCAAAGTCGCTACGACCAGGCCGAGAATCAGGCCGATCGTTCCGGCGATCAGCTGTCCGCTCGAAATGCCCTTAAGATCATTATTCATAGAATCCGCCAGACGGGCGCCTCTACGCTGCATAACCGGGAAAAATGAATAAAAAAGAACCGCGAAAACAACCGCGAATAATAAGACCGAATAATTTCTCGAAAAAGGCAGCACAGAATCCATGTGCGCCATCTCGAATATATACGCCCCGATATTATACACCGCATATCCAACGAACCCGCCGATGACTGCAAAAACAATCCGCAGAATCTTCCGCATCTGTTTCACCCCCTTTCCTGTCATAATTTGAAATTCCGCAAAAAGCGTATTCAGATATATTATAAAATGAGGAAATAGGGGCGTCAACATAAAGACCGGAACGCTTCCCGGGCAAATCCTGAAAATCCGGAGAAACTGCGGAATTCTGCCGCTTAAGGCCGCAGGACGTCACGGAACGTTCATGCTTTGTCACGTGTTCTCTATACAAAACAAGGCCGGTTTATGATAAAATACCCTGAAAAGAAAAGCAGAAACTGCGGGTACCTCATCCGCAGGAAATAAATAAAGGGGAGCAGGAACATGGAAAAATTACTCGTTGTGGATGATGAAGCGAAAATCCGCGAGGTCATCCGGGAATACGCGGAATTCAACAGCTACGAAGTCGAAGAGGCGGAAGACGGCATGGAAGCGGTCCGCCTCGTGAAGAAGAATGATTACGATCTGATTATTTTGGACATCATGATGCCGAAACTGGACGGATTCTCTACCTGTAAAGAAATCAAGAAAATCAAGGACATCCCGATCATCATGCTTTCGGCACGCGGCGAAGAGTACGACAAGCTGTTCGGATTTGAGCTGGGCATCGACGATTATGTTGAAAAACCATTCAGCCCGAAGGAGCTCATGGCCCGGGTGCACGCGGTGCTGAACCGGAAAAACAACGTACAGAAAGAACGGTCGAATATTCTGAAATTCGGCGGTCTGGAAATCAATATCCCCGCGCGCACGGTCACGGTAGACGGAAAGCGCATCGATCTTACACCGAAAGAATACGAGCTTCTTTTCTACCTTATTAAAAACCGGAACCTCGCGCTTTCCAGAGACAAGCTGCTGTCGGATATCTGGGGATACGACTTTTTCGGCGATGACCGGACCATCGACACACACATCAAAAATCTCCGGAACGCGCTCGGACCATACCGGGACTACATCGTTACGCTTCGCGGAGTCGGATATAAATTTGAGTGCCCGGACAAATAAAGAAGTAAGAAGTTTTATGAAAAAAAGAAAGCTGGACGTACACAGTCTTCCATTCCGGCTTTGGCTCGCGATTACGCTGTTCGCGGTTGTTATCATCCTGAGCGTCGGCGGGCTGGAACTCTGGGGGGTCACACACCAATATGAATCGCTGAAGCAGGAGGAAACAACTCGGCTCGCGTCTGAAATCCGCTCCAAATACATGCGGAACGCGGCGGGTCTTTCGTCTCTTCATTCCATCATTCGAAGCACATCGATGTCCACGGATTTCACGATCATTATCCGGGACAAGAATAACATGCCGGTCACGGATGAACAGGGACGCACGATCGATGATACATTTCGTTTCAATGGAGCGGAAAATCTAGAAAACGAAATTCTGAAGCTGAATGAAAAACTGAAAAACAGCGAATTTGACAGCGCATCAGCGGTCAGCAAAGAAGAAGACGGGCGGAAGACCCTGGAGTATGCCTGCACACTCCAGTCTACCGACGAGAATACATACTATATGTACATTTTCTCCCCGCTTTATATCGAGAAGTCTTCGCTTTCCATCATACGGACCATTCTGGAAGTCATCGCGTTCTTCGCGATTATCGCGGCGTCGTTTCTGGCGTGGTTCCTTTCAAAGACCATTGCGCGGCCGATCCGGAGCATCACAGAAAGCGCCGCGGAAATGGCACGCGGCAACTACAGCGTCAAATTCCGGGGCGGCTCTTATACAGAAACGAAAGAGCTGGCAGATACGCTGACGATGGCCGAGAGTGAAATGGACAAGGCCGGGCAGTATCAGCAGGATGTCATCGCGAATGTTTCCCATGATCTCCGCACACCGCTGACAATGATCCAGTCCTACGCGGAAATGATCCGGGATATTTCCGGCGACAATCCGGAAAAACGAAACGCACATCTTAAAGTCATCATCGATGAATCCAAGCGCCTCACGGCTCTCGTAAATGACATGCTGAATCTTTCCCGCATGCAGTCTCAGCGCATGGTTCTTGTACAGATTCCTTACGACCTGAAACGCGATGTCATCGATACGCTGGCATCCTATAAAATTATGGAAGAGCAGGAAGGATACCACTTCAAAACCGAATTCAGCAAGGGTCCGATTTTCGTCAACGCGGACGAAGAAAAAATCAAGCAGGTCATGAACAATCTCCTGTCCAACGCTGTGAAATACTGCGGCGAAGACAAAGAGATCATCGTTTCTCTTAAAAGAAGCGGGAGAACCTGCCGTTTCTCGGTTACCGATCACGGAATGGGAATCAGCGAGGACGAGATCCCGCATATTTGGGACAAATACTATAAATCCAGCACACACCACGTGCGGTCGACAACCGGGACCGGCATCGGCCTCTCCATCGTAAAGGAAATCCTGAATCTGCACCATGCCGAGTTTGATGTAAAATCAACCGTCGGAAAGGGCAGCACGTTCTGGTTTGAGCTTCCGGTCATCAAACCGCCGAAACAGCCTAAAATCACATCAAAAGAAAAAGAACAATAAACAAATAAACAGGCATCCGGCCCGGCCGCTCCATCAATCTGGAACCGCCATGCCGAATGCCTGTTTTATCTTTACCGAAATTTTCCGGCCTCCGAAGCCACACTTCGAGAGAATGCCTCGTCCGCTTTCGAAAATCCCATTGCGGCCGGGCATATTTTTTATTTCGCTTCTTTCTGCTCCCGCGCCGTCTTCACAAGGCCAAGGAACAGAGGATGCGGACGGTTCGGTCTGGATTTCAGCTCCGGATGCCCCTGCGTCCCCATGAAATACGGATGGTCGGCAAGTTCGATCATTTCCACAATCCGGCCGTCCGGGGAGATTCCGGCTAATGTCATGCCATTCTCTTCCAGCTCATCCCGGTAGTCGTTGTTTACCTCATAGCGATGACGGTGGCGCTCTGTAATTTCATCTTTGCCGAAAAGCTCTCTAGCCTTCGATCCAGGCGTAAGGCAGCATGGATAAGAGCCCAAGCGGAGCGTTCCTCCGATATCGGTTATTCCTTCCTGATCCGGCATCAGATGAATGACCGGATGCTTCGTATCCGGATCGAACTCCGCGGAATTCGCATCTGCGTATCCAAGCACATCCCGCGCAAACTCAACGATCGCCATCTGCATGCAGAGGCAGATTCCCAGGAACGGAACTTTATTTTCTCTGGCATACTTCACAGCCGCGATCTTCCCCGGAATGCCTCTGGATCCGAAACCGCCCGGAACCAAAATGCCGTCCGCATCCGCAAGCCGCTTCGCGGCGTTGAAATCGCTGATCGTTTCGGAATCGACCCAGTCGATCTTTACTTCGGTCCGATTCGCTGCGCCCGCCGCATGCAGCGCTTCAACAACCGACAGATACGCATCGTGAAGCTCAACATATTTTCCGACAAGAGCGATCGTAACTTCTCCATTCGGATGCTTCCAGTTGTCGAGCATCGTCTTCCATTCCTCCAGATCCGGCTCCGGACAGGGGATATCCAATGTCTCACAGGCAATCTCCGCCAGATGCTCTTTCTCAAGAGCCATCGGAACTTCATAGAGAACGTCGAGATCCTCATTCTCAATTACATGCGATTTCGGCACGTTGCAGAACAGAGCGATCTTCCCGCGGATTCCATCGTTCAAAGGTCTCTCCGTCCGGCATACAAGGACATCCGGCTGGATTCCCATCGCCTGAAGATCCTTTACAGACGCCTGCGTCGGCTTTGTCTTAAGCTCGCGGGAGCATGCAAGGTACGGAACCAGCGTCACGTGAATCAGCATCGTGTTCTTCGGTCCCATCTCATGACGGAACTGACGGATCGCTTCCAGAAACGGCTGCGACTCAATGTCACCGACCGTTCCGCCGACTTCGATGATCGCAATTTCAAGATCCTGCGGATCCTCACCTTCCGGCTGGCGATGGAAACGGGATTTTATCTCATTCGTAATATGCGGAATCACCTGCACAGTTCCTCCGCCGTAATCGCCCCGGCGTTCCTTATTCAGAACGCTCCAGTACACCTTTCCTGTGGTCACAT
>JAQXNW010000061.1 GCA_029098205.1 Eubacteriales bacterium
AATCGAAATCATATCCTTCCTCTTAAGGATAACCGTATTCAGTCCGCATACATAATCGTCCGGCGCCTCTTCGCCGATAATAAGGTCGGTTACGAGATGATCGGCCCCCACCCGGAGAAACGTTCTGGAAACGCCCGGCGCCGCCACTCTCGGCTTCTTCGTGTAAAGAAGCGAAATGGCTCGCCCGCTTGCGATATGCTCCTCGACCGCCCTCGCATAGTCGATGTTCGCAACCGTATTGGACTCAGTGATCAGCACGTATTCTTCGTCCAGGTTCTTCAGGAACGTCCGGTTCGCGATCAGTCCTTCCAGTTCATGCTTATACAATGTATCCACATTGTTTTCCGTCGCGAACGGAGGAAGAATCCAGAGCCCGCTGTATTTCCGGTCCAGATCCCAGGCAGCTCCGGAAGCGACATGGTTCATCAGACTTTGGTAGCTCTGTTTAACAATAATGCCGATATTTTTCGCGCCGGCATGCGTCATATTGGACAAAGGAAAATCAACCAGCCTGTATCTGGCCGCGAATGGAACCGCAGCCAGCGTCCGCTTGAACAGCAGCTCTTTCATCCCTGCGATGCCATCGCTGTCCGCGAATATAATTCCGACGAAATTCGCGCTCATTCCCTTCCTCCTTTCAATGTATCTCCGGTAAGATCCTCTGTCAGCACACTGCCTCCCCGCACACGGATATCCGGTCCGACTTTCACATGATCCGCGGCGACGGTAAGCGGCACGCCGTCCGCTTCTCCCGTCGGCTTCGAACCTTCGACAAACAGACCGTCCGGCGCTCCGAGAACCGTATTTTCCATAACCTCCGCACCCTCGTCCAGGATGACATGATCCAACACAGCGCCCTTATGGATCCGGGCAGACGAAAGAATCACGCTGTCCCGGACAACCGCTCCTTCTTCGATGATAATGTCGCTGAACAGGACCGAATGCGTGACAAATCCGTTGATTTCGCAGCCATCTCCGACTACGGAGTCGGTCAAGGCGCCTCCGTCTCCGATGTACTGCGGATGTGTAAAGCGATGGCGGTAGTAAATTCTCCAACTTGGATCGTTCAGCTCCAGTTTCGCTCCGTCATCGTCATCCATGCGGATGACATCCATATTCGATGCCCAGTAGGAGCTGAGTGTCCCGACATCCCGCCAGTATCCGTGAAACTGGAACGCGAACATTCTCTGGTTTTCCTTCAGCATTTCCGGGATGATGTTTTTCCCGAAATCATGGAAAGAATCCGGATCCGCCTTATCCTTCGTCAGATAATGGATCAGCTTGTCAGCGCTGAAGATATACACGCCCATTGAAGCCAGATTGTTTTTCGGATGCTCCGGCTTTTCTTCGAATTCCAGAATCCGGTCCGTTTTCGGATCGGTATTCATGATTCCAAAACGAGAGGCCTCTTCCATCGGAACTTCAATGACCGCAATCGTGCAGTCCGCGCGATTCCGGATGTGCTGCTGCAGCATTTCGTCATAATTCATCTTATAAATGTGGTCTCCCGACAGGATCAGCACATACGCCGGATTGAACTTGCGGATGAAATCAATGTTCTGCCCGATCGCGTCCGCTGTCCCGGAGAACCATTCCGCGCCGCTTTCCTTCTCGTACGGCGAAAGAATATGAAGACCCCCGGTCTTTAAGTCCATATCCCACGGGCCGCCCTGTCCCAGATAGTCACTCAGCTCCTGCGGACGGTACTGGGTCAGAACGCCAACGGTATCGATGCCGGAATTCTGGCAGTTGGACAAAGGAAAATCAATAATCCGATACTTCGCGCCGAAAGGAACCGACGGCTTCGCGGTTTTTCTTGTCAAAGGCATCAGCCGGCTGCCCTGGCCACCCGCAAGAAGCATCGCGACACATTTCTTTCTGCTCATTGCAACCTTCTTTCGTTCTACTCCTGTTTCGCTCCGGACGGAGCCTGCCCTTTCCACTCCAGGATCACGCCTGAAAGCGCGGGGAGATCGATCATCACGAACTGCTCCGCCCCTTTCACCGGACCGTCCAGCGTCCCGTACATCTTCTTCCTCCGGATTCCGCGGCCTCCGAACCGCCTTAGATCCGAATCCAGGACCTTCTCATAGGTTCCCTTCTTCGGCACACCCACAGCAAAATTCTTGTAATCCTTCCCGGAAAGATTGAGAATCACCATTTCAATCTCCGGATTCTTCGCCCCATTGGTCCGATAATACGAAAAGACATTGTCATCGCAGTTGTCCGGATCGATCCATCCGAATCCTTCCATCCGGTCGTCCAGTTTCCAGAGTGCCGGATGCGCCGCATAGAAACGGTTCAGCTCCCGGACAAACGCCTGCGCTCTCCGGTGCATATCATATTCCAGAAGAACCCAGTCCAGCTCCTTTTTCTCATCCCACTCGATGAACTGCGCGATCTCCGCGCCCATGAAGAACAGCTTCTTTCCGGGGTGCGTCATCATATAGACAAGGAAAGAACGGTATCCGTCAAATTTCTGATTGTACTCGCCCGGCATCTTGGAAAGAAGCGACCGCTTTCCATGCACGACTTCGTCATGCGAAACGGGGAGAATATAGTTCTCGCTGTACGCGTACGTCAAAGAAAACGTCAGCCGGTTATGAATGCCTCTCCGGAACAGCGGATCTGTTTCAAAGTAAGACAGAGCGTCGTTCATCCATCCAATATTCCATTTAAAATTGAATCCGAGGCCGCCATCCTCCGGCGGCAGAGTTACTCCCGGCCAGGCCGTGGATTCCTCCGCGCAGCTGATGATGCCGGGGAAATCTGTAAGAATCGCCCGGTTCAGTTCCTGAAGGAAGGAAACCGCTTCCAGATTTTCTTTCCCGCCGTTCTTGTTCGGACGCCATTCGCCGTCCGCGCGGTCATAGTCCAGATATAGCATCGCCGCGACGGCGTCCACCCGGATTCCGTCCAGATGGAAAAGATCCAGGAAAAAGTACGCACTGGATACAAGAAAGCTCCGGACTTCCGGCATGCCGAAGTCGAAGGCCAAAGTACCCCAGCTCTTATGCTCCCGCCGAAGCGGATCCTTGTCCTCATAGAGAAGGTCTCCGTCGAACTCCGCGAGTCCGAACGCGTCCTTCGGGAAATGTGCCGGAACCCAGTCCATGATGACGCCGATATTTTTCCGATGCGCTTCGTCGATGAAATACTTAAAATCCTCCGGCGTTCCGTACCGGCTGGTGACGCTGTAATACCCTGTCACCTGATATCCCCAGGACGCTTCGTACGGATATTCCATCACCGGAAGAATCTCTATATGCGTATATCCCATCCTCTTCACATAGGGGATCAGTTCCTTCGCAAGTCCCCGGTATCCGATCGGGCTTCCATCCTCCTGATGCATCCACGATCCGAGATGCACCTCATAGATATTCACCGGGGAATGCAGGAGGTCATCGTTCGACCGCGCCTTCATCCACGACTGGTCTCTCCATTTATATCCATATCCGGCATCGCTGATTCGGGAGGCGTCCTTCCCTTCTCCGCACTCGCTTTCAAACGCGTACGGATCCGCTTTATATATAAGCCGTCCGTCCTTCGTACGGATCGCGAATTTATAAAGCTGGCCCAGCCTGGCCTCCGCGACAGAAAGTTCCAAGATACTTACGTCATCCGGAAGTTTCTTCATCGGATTCTTTCCGACTTCCCAGTCATTAAAATCGCCGACGACAAAGACTTCCTCCGCATGAGGCGCATATACACGAAACAGAATTCCGTCTGCAGGTTCTCCGCTGATTCTCCGCGCTCCGAAATAATCGTAGGCGCGATGCTCCCGTCCCTGATGAAACAGATATCGGTGCACTTCCCCTTCTTTTCGATTCATGCTGCCTCCCCAAATCATCTGAAATTCACATCTATTTGCTCAATTTTGATTATAGGCGCGGATAGACCCGAATGCAAGAATGTGATATAATCAAGCCATTATAAAGGAGGATCCCTCATGGCTAGAGCAACGAATAAATCTGCCTCGTCTTCCGAATCTAAGAATAACAAATCCGGGGCAGAAAAAAACGCATCCCGTTCTAAAACTTCCGTTAAATCGACCGCAAAAACAAGAAAAAACGCGGCCGGCACATCCAGGAAGAGAACTTCCTCTTCGGCAGCCTCTTCAAAATCTTCCAAATCTCCCAGCAGAAAGAGAACCTCTGTAAAGAAAGACTCTGCTTCCAGGAGCATCGCATCTCCAGTTAAAGGTGCGATTCTTCCAAAGGAGAAAGCGGCGGCGCTTAAGAAAACTGAGGCGGCCGGAGCGATTTAGAAAACTGAGGCGGCCGGAGCGCTCAAGAAAGCTGAGGCGGCCGGAGCGCTTAAGAAAACTGAGACGGCCGGAGCGCTTAAGAAAACTGAGACGGCCGGAGCGCTCAAGAAAGCTGAGGACGGGAAAATCCGGGTGCTCTACTGCAGCCCGGAAGTACGGCCGTTCTCCGGAACCGGAGGGCTCAGCGAAGTCGCAGGATCCCTGCCGAAAGCACTTTGTCAGTCCGGTAAGATCGACTGCCGCGTCATCACACCACTCTACCGATCGATCCCCAGAAAATATCGGGACAAGATGGAATTCCTGGGCTGGACGATGATTCCGGTTGCCTGGAGAACGAAATATATGGGCGTTTTCTCCATGGAATGGGACGGCGTCCTCTGCTATTTCATTGATAACGAAGAATATTTCGACCGCGACGGCCTCTATGGATATTATAACGACTGCGAACGCTTCGCGTTCTTTTCGCGCGCGGTTTTCGAATCGCTGCGCCTGACCGGCTTCACACCGGACATCGTGCATGCGAACGACTGGCAGACCGCCATGGTACCGGTTTATCAGGACGCGATCTATCACCGCCGTTTTCTGACCACTGTTTTTACCATTCATAATATTGAATACCAGGGCTCCTACGGGAAAGAAGTGATCCGGGACGTTCTGGGACTTCCGGAAGGATCGGAGCACCTCGTCGAATACGGGGACGGCGTCAATCTGCTGAAGGGCGGCATCGACACCGCCAACCTCGTGAGCACAGTAAGTCCGACGTACGCGTCGGAGCTTCGTGATCCGATCTCCGCATTCGGATTAGACGGAATTGTCCGCGCGTCGTACGGGAAATTCCGGGGAATCCTGAATGGAATCGATACAGACAGCTACAATCCGGCATCGGATCCGATCATCGCCGCGAATTACACGCCGGAAGATCCGTCCGGGAAAGAGATCTGCCATTCCCATCTTCAGAAGCTCGCAGGGCTTCCGGAGAAGAATGTCCCGATTCTTTCTCTGATCAGCCGGCTCGTTCCCGCGAAGGGCATGGACCTCCTCCGGGAGACTCTGGACCGGATTCTTTCCGAAGAAGATGTGCAGCTGATTGTTCTTGGAACCGGCTTCCCGGAATACGAGGATTTCTTCCGCGGACTTGAAGCACGCTGGCCGGAAAAAGTCAGAAGCTGGATTACCTTCAACATCGGACGTTCTCATGAAATCTACGCAGGGTCCGATATCTTCCTGATGCCGTCCCGGAGCGAACCCTGCGGCTTATCACAGATGATCGCGATGCGATACGGAACTGTTCCCGTCGTCCGTGCGACCGGCGGACTCCGGGACTCTGTAAAGGACTGCACCTTCGGAGACGGAACCGGGTTCGTCTTTGACGAATATAGCGGAGATGCTTTCTACAATGCGGTAATGCAGGCGCTTGCGCTTAAAAGAAATACAGAAAACTGGGAAAAGCTGAAAATCCATGATATGAAGCAGGATTTCAGCTGGAAGCATTCCGCAGAAGAATACATCCAGATGTACGAGCAGGTCCGGTATCATTAAATACCAATAATAACAGCAGAACAAATCGATAATACACGCAATGAAGCGGCATTCGGACTTTTCCGGTGCCGCTTTATGAGTAATGGAACGGAGGAACGAATATGAATGAACTTCTGACAGAAACAGAACTTCGACGCCGTATTGACAACCTTCTTCAGAACAACTTCCACACAGTTTTTGAGACGGCAACCGCGGATGATCTTTATCAGTCTCTCTCCCAGGTCATCTACGATCTTCTGCAGGAGAAGAAATGGGCATTCAACCACAAGCGGAAGGTTCCCGAGAGAGAAAAAGACAATTACAAGAAGATCTACTACATCAGCATGGAATTTCTGATGGGGCAGTCGTTGAAAAACAACCTGTATAACCTCGAGCTGACAGAAATGGTACGGGATTTTTTGAAGCCGCGCGGACTCACACCGGAGGATCTTTACGCCTGCGAGCCGGATGCCGGCCTTGGGAACGGCGGACTCGGCAGGCTGGCCGCCTGCTATATGGACGCGATGGCATCGCAGGGTTACGATGTAACCGGCTTCTGCATCCGGTACGAATACGGTCTTTTCCGTCAGAAACTGGTCGACGGATGGCAGGCGGAGCTTCCGGACAACTGGCTTCCCGGCGGCAGAGTCTGGATTCGGCAGCACCCGGAGGATACCTTTGATGTTCATTTTTACGGCGATTATCACGAGTGGTGGGAAGAGGACGGCTTCCATTACCGAGTCGACAATCCGGAAACGGTGCAGGCGATCCCTTACGACATGCTGATCCCCGGGGCGAAATCGGACTGCGTCGCAAAGCTCCGTCTCTGGAAAGCGTCCGGCAGCACCAGCTTCGATATGAGTTCCTTTGTCAACGGTGATTTCACAAAGGCAGAGCAGCAGAAGAACCGGGCGGAGCTGATCTCGAAAGTGCTTTACCCCGCGGACAATGTTCAGGAAGGGAAAACGCTCCGCCTGAAGCAGCAGTATTTCATGGTTTCCGCATCCTGCCAGAACATCGTACGCGATTTTATCCATGTGCACGGCGATCTCACGCGCTTTCCGGACAAAGTCGCCATTCATATCAACGACACGCATCCGGCGCTGGTAATCCCTGAGCTCATGCGGATTTTCATGGATGAATACAATATGGAATGGGACGGCGCCTGGGATCTTGTGCATCGTTCCGTCAGCTACACAAACCATACGGTTCTTCAGGAAGCGCTTGAAAAATGGAACGAACCGCTTCTTCAGACAATGCTGCCCCGAATTTACGGAATCATTAAAGAAATCGACCGGAGATTCCACATTGATATGGAGAAAAAATTCCCGGGAGATGAAGGAAAAATCAACTGGATGGCGCCGATTGACGGAGGCGAAATCCGGATGGCGAATCTCTCCGTCATCGGGTCGCACCAGATCAACGGAGTCTCCAAGCTCCATTCTGAGATCCTGAAGGAAGACCTGTTTCATGACTTTTACCTGGCGGATCCGGATAAATTCACAAATGTCACGAACGGCATCGCCTACCGGAGATGGCTTTGCCAGTCCAACCCGGAGCTTTCGGAGCTTGTTTCTGAATGCATCGGAGCGGACTGGAAGACGAACGGATCGCTTCTCGAACAGTTCGCCGGATTCCGGAATGACCCGGACGTGCAGCAGCGGTGCGGGAAAATAAAGCAGCGGAACAAAATCCGTTTTTCGGAAAAGGTCCGGAAAGAATCGGGAATTTCTCTGGATCCCGACTCGCTGTTCATTGTTCAGGCAAAACGGCTCCACGAGTATAAACGGCAGCTCCTGAACGCGATCCGCATTATCACAAGGATGCAGATGCTCCGGGATGACCCGAATTCCATCGACCGCCCGGAAACCTATCTTTTCGCGGCAAAGGCTGCTCCTTCGTATTATCTGGCGAAATCGATCATCCAGCTGATCGCAAAAATCGGGCAGGAAATCGACCGGGATCCGGCGCTTCAAAAAAAGCTGAAGGTCGTCTTCCTGGAGAATTACAGCGTGACAATGGCGGAATCCCTGATGCCGGCCGCGGATATTTCCGAGCAGATTTCTCTTGCGGGAAAAGAAGCGAGCGGCACCGGAAACATGAAGCTGATGATCAACGGCGCTGTCACGATCGGCACGCTGGATGGCGCGAATGTGGAGATGGCGGAAGCCGTAGGGCCGGACAACATCTTTATTTTCGGGCAGAAAGCGGAGGAAGTGCAGGAAAATCTCCGTAAAGGCTATGATGCGAAGGCGGTCTGTCAGAAAAACCCGAAGCTGAAGCGTGCTGTTGATGCTCTCCCCGCCGGATTCGCAGGTACCAGGTTCGACGGCCTTCGGGATTATCTTCTGAAACCGTCTTACAGCATCGCGGACCCGTATATGAATCTTCTTGACTTTGAGGATTATGACAGGACGCATGAAAGAATGCAGAAAGCCTATGAGGATTCCGCCCGCTGGAACCATATGGCGATCGTCAACATCGGAAAATCCGCCCGTTTTTCCGCAGACCGCGCGGTAAAGGAATACGCGGATAATATCTGGCATACGCTTCCGATCCGATAGCTTCTACTCCGAAAGTTACCGATCCAGAAGCTTCCGATCCGGCCTCCCGCAGTCCGGAAGCCTAAAAAACGCGGAGATTCAGATCATTCCCGAATCTCCGCGCATTTTTTGTATGATTTCCGTTTCCGGTTACGTCCGCCGGTTACTTGTTAATTCCCACTACTTCCCGGACAAGCTCCTCCGGCGCATCCACCATCCTCGAAGCGCCGCTCTGAACCAGCGCGTCCTTCGTGCGGAATCCCCAGGTGACGCTGATCATACCGCATCCCGCGTTCTTCCCGGTCGCAATATCAACCTCGGAATCGCCGATATAGACGGTATTTTCTTTTGAAGCCCCGAACTTCTCCATGAGTGCCCATACCGCGTCCGGCTCCGGTTTTCTGGGAATGCCCGGTTTTTCCCCCGCAAGGCATTCGAAGGTTCCCGGGAAATACGCATCCGCAAGCGCCTGCACAGCATCGTCACTCTTG
>JAQXNW010000062.1 GCA_029098205.1 Eubacteriales bacterium
CCGTTTGAAACCGCGACAACGGTATTCGACGGATCGTGACACAGGAAAAGGATCCCCGGAAGCTTTCCGGACAGCCTTTTCGCAATGCGGAACAGAAAATCCGCGTCCGGAATTTCTTCTCCATAATGAAAGACCGCGTTCGGCTCCGCCTGGGCCAGAATCCGCTCCGCTTCACGCGTTTCCAGCTGGCGGAGAAGAATCCTGAGCTGCTCCTTGGTTTCTTCCGTCTTTCTCTGGAGAACGAGAAATTTTTCAAGAACATCCGCCGTCCCCGCCGAAAGCTCCGTCTCAAGATCATACAGAATATCGCCTTCCTTCTGCGTGATCCGAAGCGCCCGGCTCCCGGCCTCCAGAAAAATACGGGACATGCCTTTGTTTGGTTCGATGCCGAAAATGCGGATAAGTCCGACTTCGCCGGTTCTTGCCGGATGTGTTCCGCAACAGGCGACGCAGTCATCCGGATGGTCAAAGTCCCCGATGGTCACAATCGATATATCCCGGTCGAACGAAAGCTTTTTCCGAAGCGGCCGCGTCTCCGCTTCCTCTCGGGTATCATAGTATTCAACATGAACCGGTTCATTCTTCCAGATAATCTTATTCGCTTCCCATTCCGCGGTTTTCGCCATCTCCCAGGTGATCCGTTCCCGCTTCACGCCGGTGATCTCCTCCGAACTCGAAAAATCCATATCAATGGCAATCCCATCATCGCTCATATGAAAGCCTTTGTTCACCGCGCCGTAAAGCCGGTAAAGAACGCCGGAAAGAATATGTTCTCCGCAGTGCCGCTGCATATTGTCGAACCGATGCGCGAAATCGATCGAAAGACGCGCCTTGGCGCCGGGCTTCAGGATCTCCCTGAGAGATTCCGGCAAAGGCTCGCCGCCCTTCTTAACTTTATGCCAGACCACTCCGTCCTCTTCATAAGAATCCGCGACCGGAAGCCGGAATGTCTGTCCGTCCGCGCCTTGAAAAACCGCTTCGCCGCGGTCGCCGCTCTGGCCTCCGCCCTCCGGGCAGAAAACCGTCTGTGAAAAGAAAAGCGAAAGTTCAGAAGCGTTCTCCCGGACCGAAAGAAGCTCTGCCCCGCATTCTTTTTGATACGCATCTTTCTGGTACAATTTCCGTTTATCCATAGGATCCCCTTATATTGCAAAAAACATTAAGAACAGCTTTTTTGTGGATAACTCGCCCTTGACTTTTTGCCGAACTCATTAATTTTTGTAAATTTCAACGATTGCAGTTTTTTTGTTATCAACAATTGCAAACCGATAAAATTGTATACAATCTCGCGTTCCTGTGTGGAAAACAGTTTTCCTCTTTTATTTCAAGCAGTTTACGCCTTGTGAAAAACATATGTTTTTCAACGAACAACGGTTAACATAATTTTTAAAAATGATTATACCGAAAAAAATACATGCGGATGCTTTTTGCTGTTGCTCCGGTTCCCATTCCGGATTCGACCCGGAAAAGCCGCTGCGAATCCGGAATGGCGGAAGATACCGCTGCAAGTCCCGGAATTCCGTTATTGATCCGATTCCTGATCCATCAGGAATTCCAGAAAGTCCGTATATCCGCTCTGCACAAACGTGCTCAGCACCGGACGGTCAAACTTTGACTGGAAAACGGGGGTCAGATGCTCCGCTTCCCAAGACTGTCCCAGATCCTGTTCCAGCCTCTCCCGGGCCGACAGTGAATTCGCCGCTGCGATCAGTTGTCCCTCCGCCGTCATAAAATACGCGCCGAGAAGGTCATCATAGATCCGGTAATGCTTCTGGTCGACATGTGAGTTATCCTCATAGTACATCATAAACAGTACGCCGGTATCCTGCGCCAGAATCATCGCCCGTTCGGTCAAAGCCGTCGAATGCCGTTCGAATGCGTCCGGATCCAGATCATACCGGAGAACCAGAATATACTCCGGATGAATTGTGTTCATCATCGCTTCACGGGCGGAAATTTTCATGGAAGACAGAATCCGGCTCTCCGAAATCCGATGATTTTCTCCGAGGCGGACCATCGCGACGAACAGCCAGAACCTCTCATCATCGGTGCCTGCGATAAACCGGGCCGTCACCGAGCCGTCAAACTCAAACTCGAGATCGCTCTGAAACATCGTCATTTTCGGAAATTCCGGTCCCAGAGACTCCAACACATGAGGGGCATCTTCCAGGGTATCCTCTTCATACAGCTTGCGGTTCCCGGAAACATAATAGATTCCATCCAGGTCCCGGTCGCAGAGCCGGATTAAATAATAGTTCGCCCGTTCATAATCGGATGCCGCAGGTTTGCAGGCCTTCTTCCAGAGCACTTCTTTCTCCGCGGCCGTAAGCGGCATGGCCTCTTCTTCCAGAAACCGATAATATTCCGGATGATCGGCTGGAGGCTCCAGCCCGAAATTCTTTGTCTTCCGGAGATACCGCGCCAGAATCCACGCGGCCTCCTTCCGACTGACCGGCTGCTTTCCTCCTCCAAGGCCTCCGACGAAAGAATTCTCCATATCCTTCCATTCTTCTTCGTCCCCGCCGATCAGAAATTCGAAACGGTCGAACCCGAAATACGCGGCGTCGAAATAGAAATATTCCCGGAGAACCGGCCCGTCCGGATTGCCTGCGCGCCGGAAGGCAAGTCCCATCACGAAAACGCCCATAAGCCGGGTATCCGTGATCCACGCCTCTTCCAAAGAGAGAAAACGCCCGCCGATGAAACTCCCATCCGCGAGCGTGAACGCTTTCCATTCTTCATTTTTCACGGCCTCTGAGAGACCGCCTTCAATAACCTGAAATCTTTCGTTCATAATTCTCCGCTATCTCTTCATCAGATATTCCACCTCGGAAGGATTCAGCTTCCGATAGGTCCCCGGCTTTAGATGCCCGAGTTCGATGTTTCCGACGCGGATCCGCATGAGCTCTTCGACATTCGAACCCACCGCCTTGAACATCCGGCGTATCTCCCGGTTCTTTCCCTCGTGAATCTCAATTTCCAGAACTGTGGAATGCTTCGTCCAAGTAAGAACATCCACCCGCGCTCTTGCCGTGACAAAGTCTCCAAGATCGACGCCGCTCCGAAGGCGCGCGAGCTGCGCTTTCGAAAGCTGCCCCGCGACTCGGACACGGTAGACCTTCCCGATCTGATGTTTAGGATGCGTCAGATGATACGCAAAGTCTCCGTCATTCGTCATGAAAAGAAGCCCCGAAGTATTGAAATCAAGGCGCCCAACCGGATAAATCCGTTCGCTCACGCCTTCCATCAGATCCATGACCGTCGGCCGCCCCAGCTCATCCGCCGCGGACGTAATATACCCGACCGGCTTGTTCAGCATATAGTAGACCTTCTTCGGGCGGAAATCGCTCTCTATCGTCTGCCCGTTCACGGATACAACGTCCGTTTCCTTCACGTCGTATCCGGGCGTGCGGAGAACCTGTCCATTTACCTTCACCTGTCCGTTCAGGATCAGATCGTCCGCTTTTCTTCGGCTCGCGATTCCGGCATTCGCTATGTATTTATTGATTCTCATGCATGTTCTTCCTCTTCGCAGTGCCGTTCCCAGAAGTTTTCCGGCATCGGTCCCGCGTCGCCCAGAGATTCCGCAGCGCGCATCATAATCGAACACTCCATGCGCTTCTTGAAAACACGGCAGCCGTAGTCATACACGCCCCGGATGGAGCCTGTCCCGTGGTACGCGTTCGCGGCGCATCCGCCGGAGCAGTACAGCCGGGCCCAGCAGTCCCTGCATTCCTCTCTGGCATAGACATTGCACTGTTTGAAATCCTGCCGGATATTCTCTTTCGTAACGCCACTCCAGATATCGCCCATGCGAAAACGCTCTTCTCCGACGAACTGGTGACATGGATAAAGATCGCCCCACGGTGTCACGGCGAAATATTCCGTTCCCGATCCGCAGCCGGAAATCCGCTTGTAGATACAGGGACCGCAGGTCAGATCCAGCATGTAATGATAGAAAACGATGGGATCGCCTTCCCTCTCCCTTCGGAGCATATTCTCCGCCAGAATCTCATATTGATGGAAAATTTCCGGAAGATCCTCCTCCGTCAGAGCATACGGCTCATCCGGCGAACAGACCACCGGCTCCATCGCGAGGCGGCGGAATCCGAGATCCGCCATATGGAAAAGATCCTCTGTGAAATCCACGTTAAAGTGTGTGTACGTCCCGCGGATATAGTATTCAAGTCCGAGTTCTTCCCGGGACTTCGCGAATTTCTGGAATTTCGGAACGATGACATCGTAGCTTCCCTCTCCGGAAATGAACTTCCTGAGATGATCATGCACGGACTTTCTCCCGTCCAGACTCATGACGACGTTATTCATCTCCCGGTTCGAGAATTCGATCACTTCATCGTTCACACCGACGCCATTCGTCGTAAGCGTAAAGCGGAAATGCTTTCCGGTCTCTTCTTCTCTGGATCTTCCGTACGCGACGAGCTTCTTCACAACCTCCCAGTTGAGAAGCGGTTCGCCGCCGAAAAAGTCCACTTCCAGATTCCGGTGATTTCCCGAATTTTCAATCAGGAAATCCAAAGCGCGCTTTCCTGTCTCAAAGCTCATCAGCGCCCGCTCGCCATGGAATTTTCCCTGGCTGGCAAAGCAGTACGAGCAGTTCAGATTGCATGTATGCGCGACATGAAGGCAAAGCGCCTTCACCTCTGTATGCCGGTCTTTCAGCGCGCCGGCGCTCCCTTCGAAAATATCATCCGCAAACAGACGGTCTTCCCGAATCAGTTCCTCGACATCTGAAATCGTATCCTGAATGTCTTCCGGCGTCACATCGCTCCGATCCGGATACAGTGCGAGAATTTCTTCTTGAATCCGGCTCTTCGCGTCGTCCGAAATCCATTTCTTTCCTTCCCGCTTTGTCTCATTACAAAAAATACGGATGATGTCATAAGCGACATCATCCACACAATGTACAGATCCGCTGTTCACGTCCAGAACGATATTGTAGCCGTTCAGCTTGTACTGATGAATCATTACAGACTCTTCTCGCACTTCTGGTTTACAACGCCGCACGATGTCTTGCAGGCAGACTGGCAGGAAGTCTGGCACTCACCGCATCCGCCGGTTTTAAGACTCTTCTTGAGATCCCTCGTCTTCATCGTCATGATT
>JAQXNW010000063.1 GCA_029098205.1 Eubacteriales bacterium
ATCCAGCTTGGGAACGGATCAGCCGGTGTACCGAACAGCATACGCATCGGACGAACTGTCTCAACGATCTCATCTCTGGAAGTCATAACACCAAGAACAACATCGGAATGTCCGTTCATGAACTTCGTGAAGGAGGAGATAACGATATCAGCACCCAGTGTCAGCGGCTTGATGGAAGCAGCGGATGTGAATGTGTTGTCCATCATCAGGAGAATGCCGTTGTCATGAGCAAGCTTCGCAACTTCCGGGATGTCGATGATGTTCATCGTCGGGTTCGCACAAACTTCCGCATAGATCATCTTTGTGTTCGGCTTGATCGCTTTCTTGATGTTCTCGATGTCGTCCATAACAACCTGTGTATGCTCAACACCAAACTTGTCAAAGAGCTTTCCGAATACGTCGAATGTTTCTCCATAGATGTAGCGGTTGAAGATAACATGATCGCCCGGCTTCAGCAGGGAACCGATCGTTGTTGTGATCGAAGCCATTCCGGAGGAGAAGATCAGAGATTCATATCCTTCCATGTCCGGAGCTTCCAGGGTTGTTACCTGGGAAGCAAGTACGTCACGATCCGGGTTATTCGTTCTCTGATAAGTATAACCCTGCGCATACGCTTCCTTGATCTCTGCAAGAGTGTTTGCAGTGAAAGCAGTGCATGTGAAAAGCGGGAAAGCTTCCGGCTTCTTCAGGTTAACTGCTTCGTCTCTGTAGTTTCTTGTGTACAGAATTTTAGTAATTTCTTTCATTTGTGAGACCTCCTGAAAAAAACTTAAAAAATATTGATAAAATATTGATCTTGAAAATCTGAAGGAAAGTTTTTCGACTCTTCCCTTCGCACAACTTTATACTAAGCTTTATAGTCACTATAGAGTCAAGAGAATACGAAAATACCTTAAAAAAACAAAAAAATCGTTGAATAATTAACAAGCGCAACGCTTTAAAGAACAAACCGGAATCCGGAAGCGGGGGAGTGTGTACCGAAAAGTTCTTCAAAATCTCTTTAATTGGATGAGAATTTATACATGATCGAGCCGATATATTTGTTTTATATATGCCTATATACATAAAAAGGGAGAAGGAGATTTTTCCGAGCGAAATGATTCTTGTTGACAAAGTTCTTTGAAAAAAACTATAGTTTAATTAACAAATAAATATCAAGCAGTTCTAAAGACAACGACGTCGAATTTCCCGATGCGGAATTTCGGCGTTTTTTCTCGTACTGAGCAGAGACATACATTGCCTTCATATTTATTGAGCACTGTTCTAAATACAGAAAAATGTATTTTTTTAATACAACCTGTGAATCGGACCTCTGTTTCCGGCATTAGGGGCATAAATATTTCTACTGTATCTATTAAATACAATTTTTGTTCAATCTGGATCGTATATGCGCTTGACTCTATAGTTGCCATAGAGTTTAATCTAAATGTGAAGGATGTGTGAACATCCTTTGTCGGCATTACGTAATTGTTTTGCTTTTTTATTTTTTCATTATTATATCAATGTGTTTTTGAAAGGAGTTCTTCAAGAATCAGGAGGAAAGAATGGATTATTATCAGACTTTTGCTAATGTCATCTATTGGATTGATGACAATTTCTGGGGTTACCCGTTCATCTTCTTCGTACTCTTTGTTGGTGCGTATTACTTCTTCGGGTCGAAATTATTTACGATTAGTCATCTGAATCATATTTTTCATTGGACATTCGGACAGGTAATCAGTAAGGAAGACTCAACAGAGAAGCAGAAGGCGGAAGGCCGTGTATCCCCGTTTGAAGCCGCTTGTATCGCGATCGGCGGATGCGTAGGATCCGGAAATATCGCCGGCGTTGCTTCCGCGATCGCAGTCGGCGGGCCGGGATCGGTTCTCTGGCTGGAAATCTGGGCCTTCTTCGGAATGATGGTTAAGCTCGTAGAGATCTCTCTGTCCTGCTATTATAGAAGTAAGAACGAGAAGGGTGAATACTACGGCGGAACACCGTTCATGGTAGAGAAAGGTCTCGTAAGAAAGAGAGGCCATAAGGCTGCCGGAATGACAATCGCGATTCTGTTCGCGTTCGGATTCTGGTTCCAGTTCCTTGGCGGATCGCAGGCTTATTCGATTTCGGAAGCACTGAACTATTCCTTCGGAATCGATATGTTCCTGGTAACAGTTCTCTATTCGATTGTTCTTTATTATGTAATCTGGCATGGTACGCCGAGAATCGCTGCGATGGCGACACGTCTTGTACCGTTTATGTGCATCGCTTACCTGATCGGAACGATCGTACTTATTTTCGCAAATGTTAAGGAAGTTCCGCACGCGTTCTATATGATTTTCCATGACGCGTTTACAGGAACTGCCGCTGCCGGCGGATTTGTCGGATCCGGCATTCGTCTGGCTATGACAAAAGGTATTTCCCGCTCCATGAACTCGAACGAGGCTGGACAGGGATCTTCCCCGCTGATTCACGGTTCTTCGAATACAATCCACCCGGTAAGAGAGGGTCTCTGGGGTTCGTTCGAAGTATTCACCGATACGATTATCGTCTGCACATGCACAGCGCTGGCTGTAATCTGCACAGGTGAATGGACAAGCGGAAAGACTGGAGCTACTCTTACAATTGTCTCCTTCGAATCCGTATTCGGAGTTGGCGGTAAGATCTTCATCGGTGTCATGATGGCGCTGTTTGGAATTACGACAACTGCAGGCTGGTTCACCTATTATATCTCGGTTATTCAGTGGATCTTCCGCAAGCACCCGGTTGTAAGAGACCGGATCTGCCTGATCTTCAAATTCATCTTCCCGATTCCGAACCTGATCATCGTTTGGTCGGTATCGAAGGGCGGATTTGACGCGAACCTGTTCTGGGCGATCGTAGATATTACGCTTCTTATCCCGGTATTCACGAACCTCCTTGCGATGTTCCTTCTCAGAAACGACTTCTGGCCTCTGTTCAGAGACTATAAGGCTCGTTACATGGGAATCGGTGAAGTGGATCCGAATTTCTACGTATTCTATGAGGATGATCCGGAAGTCTTCAAGGTCGAGGAAGCGAACCGTGAGGAGCTTCGCAGGATTGATGAAGAATACCATAAGGCTAAGGCGAACGGCTAAGTTTGCTGACTTGGTTCTCATAAATTCTTGGGAAAATTTGGAAACGTATATAAGTCTATACTCAGCTTGAAGAATTTATATAAAATTAAAATACATTGAACGAGAGAAGCTCCGCCGTCTGCGGAGCTTTTTTCGTGCTCAGCGAAATGGCAAAGAAACTTCCGATATTTTTTGGTCTGCTGTATTGCTGTATTAATGAAAGCATGGTTACAATAAAGAAAATTTTCTTTTGTCCCGCTATTTGGAACAACTAGTATTGACGGAAGTATTTCCCATGGGTTATTCTAAAGCTGAAAGTCAGCTGTTCGGGAAATGAATCCATGAGAAGCGGACTGGTATGGCATCGGGCTGGTTCGGATCGTAATTGGCCAGAGATAACGGGAAATCGTTAAGCTGGAGATTTCGTATGACGAGGGATTATTATTCGATTGGCGAAGTATCAAAAATCATGGGAATTTCGGTGCAGACTCTGCGCTACTATGATTCGATTGATCTTCTTAAGCCCGCGCATGTCAATAAAAGAACGGGATACCGATATTATTCCGCGGAGCAGTTTCATATCATCGACAGGATTAAATATCTGCAGAAGCTTGGAATGACTCTCTCAGATATTCGGAATGTGATTGTGAACAATGACATACATGCTTTGGTCGATTATCTTAAAACCGCGAAGCAGGAAACCGTTTCGAAGATCAGTGAACTCACGGATCTTCTGGACACTATTGAGTGGTATGAGAAGTATTTCCAGTACTACGAAGGCGGAGAAGAAGAACCGAAGAACCGGATGTTTTCCGTGAAGCATTTTCCGGTTCGGTATCTGGTTGTGGAGCCTGTGAGGGCGAAGGATGAGCGGATGGATTTTCACATCCGCCTTACGGAGCGGAGGAATAATCCTCCTTTCAATAAATTTTCGTATATTCGTCAGTATTCCTATGTGCTGGATTACGATTCGCTGGTTCGAAATGTTCTGAAACCGAAGTACCTTGGAATGTATATCAAGTCCATACCGGAGGACTTCAGTGATCCTCATATTTTTACGGTTCCGGAGGGTGATTATTTCTGCTTTACAGCCAGAATTCTGGGAAATCAGTGGAGCGCGTACGTTGCGAACATGTATTTTTATGATCTCAAGACGTCGCCGAGTCTGGTTGTCGCGAATGAATATGAAAATAATCTTCATGAATATTCCAGCTGCCCCTATGAGGTGCAGATTCTGATTCCCGAGGAGGATCGGAAGGAACATTGATTTTGTGCTTAATACCATATTCATTATGGTTTTTGAGTAAATGCTACTGAATTTGTGATTGATCACGAAAGGAGAACGCACATGAAAGATTTGGTAGAGATCCGTTGGCATGGCCGCGGAGGGCAGGGTGCGAAGACCGCTTCTCTGCTTCTGGCGGACGCAGTATTCAACACGGGTAAGTTCGTACAGGCATTCCCTGAGTACGGCCCGGAGAGAATGGGTGCTCCGATCACTGCATATGACAGAATCGGTTCGGAGAGAAGCACGGTTCATTCGAATATTTATGAGCCGGACTTTGTTGCTGTTGTTGACCCGTCCCTTCTGGAAGCAGTTGACTGCACAGCGGGTCTTAAAGAAGAAGGCGCGATTGTCATCAATTCTCCGAAGGATCCGGAAGAGCTTCGTCCGCTTCTGAAAGGATATAAGGGAAGAGTTTACACGATCGACGCGGATAAGATTTCTAAGGAAGAACTTGGAAAAGTGTTCCCGAATACTCCGATGCTGGGCGCGATTGTCCACGTTACAAAGGTCATTGATGAAGATGATTTCATCAAGGATATGCAGGGATCCTTCGCGCATAAGTTCGCTTCGAAGCCGCAGGTTATCGAAGGAAACATGAAGGCACTCAAACGTTCTATGGAGGAGGTAAGAGGATAATGTCACAGCTTGCAAAAGATATGACGCCGGATGTAACTTGGGAAGAAATTACTCCGGGATGCGATATTTATGAAGGCGGAACTTCCGAAGCGACCTGCACAGGCGAGTGGAGAACCATGAAGCCGGTGATCGACTGGGATAAGTGCAAACAGTGTCTGCTCTGCGCTCCGGTATGTCCGGATATGTCCATTCCTGTAAAGGATGGAAAGAGAGAAGACTTTGACTATTTCTTCTGCAAAGGATGCGGCATCTGCGCTAATGCTTGCCCGTTCGGAGCAATTACTATGGTAAACAATAAGGACTGAGGAGGAGTAAAGAATGGGCATCAGAGAAAGACTTTCAGGAAATGAAGCCATTGCCTACGCAATGAAGCAGATCAATCCGGATGTAATGGGTGCTTTCCCGATTACTCCGTCCACAGAAATTCCGCAGTATTTTTCGACATATGTTGATAATGGCGAAGTTGACACAGAGTTCATCGCGGTAGAGTCTGAGCATTCCGCAATGTCTACATGCATCGGTGCGGAAGCTGCCGGTGTTCGTGCGATTTCCGCGACTTCTTCCTGCGGTCTCTGCTATATGACAGAGATGCTGTATGTCGCAGCTTCTGACAGACTTCCGATTACGCTGGCAGTCAGCCTTCGTGCGCTGTCCGGCCCGATCAACATCAACAACGACCACTCCGACGCTATGGCGGAGAAGGACGCTGGCTGGATCATGCTTTTCGCGGAAACGAACCAGGAAGCTTATGACAACTACCTGCAGGCTATGAGAATCGGTGAGGCGGTAAGCCTTCCGACGATGGTATGCCAGGATGGATTCATCACATCGCACGCGATTGAGAATATCGAGCTTGTTGAGACAGAGACTGTTAAGAAATTTGTCGGCGAATACAAGCCGGAGCACGGACTTCTTCATCCGGATGAGAGAATGGCAGTCGGCGCTTATGCGACACCGGTTTACTACATGGAGTGCAAGCGTCAGCAGTCTCAGGCCATGATCGACGCGTTGGATGTCATCAAGAAGGTCGGCGCGGAATTCGGTGAAGTAACCGGAAGAACGTATGGCCTGATCGAGAAATACAAGATGGACGACGCAGAGCTTGCGATCGTTATGATCGCTGGTTCTTCTGCTGGTACTGCGAAGGAAGCGATCAACCGTCTCCGTGAGCAGGGCAAGAAGGTTGGTCTTGTAAAGATCCGTGCTTATCGTCCGTTCCCGGGAAAGGAAATCGGCGAAGCGCTTAAGAATGTGAAAGCGGTTGCTGTTATGGATAAGTCCGACAGCTTCAACGCGCACTGCGGTCCGGTATTCGCGGATGTTACTTCTTCCCTTTATCAGCAGAGAATCCTGGATCCGATTGCGATCAGCGTAATCTACGGTCTTGGCGGAAGAGACGTACGTGTAGAGAGCATCGAGCACGTATTCGCTGAGCTGGAGAAGATTGCTGCAACTGGTGATCCGGGAGAGACTTATCGTTACCTGGACGTTCGTGAATAAGGAGGGCATAACAAGATGGCTTTTAATCTGAAAGAGAATTTGGCGAAGGAAGATCGTCTTGCGAGCGGTCACAGAATGTGTGCCGGATGCGGAAGCCCGGTAGCGGTCAGAACCGTACTCCGTGCTCTGAATCCGGAAGACCACGCGGTGATCTGCTCTGCGACGAGCTGCCTCGAGGTATCTACATTCCAGTATCCGTACAATGCGTGGAAGGACAGCTTCATTCATAACGCATTCGAAAATGCGGGAGCTACAATTTCCGGCGTTGAGACAGCATACAGAGCTCTGAAGAAGCGCGGCAAACTGGACGAAACATATAAGTTCATCGCATTCGGCGGAGACGGCGGTACCTATGATATCGGATTCCAATCCCTGTCCGGCGCAATGGAGAGAGGCCATGACATGGTTTATGTATGCTATGATAACGAAGCGTACATGAACACAGGTATTCAGCGTTCTTCTTCCACACCGCGTTTCGCGGACACCACGACCACACCGGCCGGCAAGGTTGTTCCGGGAAAACCGCAGCAGAAGAAGAATCTGACCAAGATCATGGTTGCGCATAACATTCCGTATGTAGCGCAGTCCACATTCATCGGAAACCTGAGCGACCTTTCGACAAAGGCTCATAAGGCTATTTACACAGAAGGACCGGCGTTCCTGAATGTAATGGCTCCGTGTCCGCGTGGATGGAGATATCCTGGCGACAAGCTTCTCGAGGTTACAAAGGCTGCTGTTGAGACATGCGTATGGCCGCTGTTCGAAGTAGAGAATGGCAAGTATACGATCAACTACTTCCCGAAGAAGAAGTTTCCGGTTGAGGATTACCTGAAGATGCAGGGCAGATTCAAGCACATGTTCAAACCTGGAAACGAGTGGATGATCGAGCAGGTTCAGGCAGAAGTTGATAAGAACTGGGAAGACCTGCAGGTTCTCGCTTCTTTGAATAAATAAGAATCGTTTTACAGCTCTCCTTCCGAAAATCCGCTGTAATGACGGGGCAGAATAGAAGAAGAGCCAGCTGGTTCTTTGGATCCTCCGGATGCCGCGAAATGCGGCACCGGAGGATCTTTTGCTTGCGATCCGGGAAACAAATTTAACGATCCAAACCGGATTCAGGAACAAACGGAAACGGATTCAAAAACGAGAAACCCGCAGGAAAACGCATGCGTGGATCCTGCGGGCTTCTCTGGGTGAACAATATACTTTCCTATATAAAAAATATGGACAGGAAAGCCAAACTTAATGGATGTTTCCGGCGAAAATCCAGAAACGGTTCGGGGATCCTCTGCACCGGATCCCCATCCCGCGGGGTGAAAAACGGTTTTTTCACCCCGCATTTGTATTATGAAGGGTTGGATTGACTTGATTTGTTATTTTACGCTGTAGATCATCTCTCCATACGAAGGATATTTCCAGTACTTTCTGGGAACTACAGTTTCCATTCTGTCTGCAACTTCGCGAAGCTTTCCCATATCGGTAATGATCGGATCCTTGTAGAAATCCGCAATTTCTTTAAGCTTTTCGATGGATTTCGCCTTCTCCAG
>JAQXNW010000064.1 GCA_029098205.1 Eubacteriales bacterium
ATGATGGCGCCCACAGAACCCTGGACATCAGCCTTGATGATCAAATTCAGCTCCTTGACCTCGCCTTCCTTGATCTCGCTGAACAGCTTCTCCAAGGTCATGCTGGAATTTTTAGCCATCGTCTCTTCACGAAGTTTCTCAGCACGTCTTCCGGCGATTTCCCGGGCTGTTTTATCATCCCTGACGGCATTGAACTCATCACCGGCTTCCGGTACATCCGTAAGTCCGAGAATTTCCACCGCCGTGGCCGGGCCGGCTTTATAGATCTCATTTCCGTGAGAATCCGTCATCATACGGATTCTGCCGGAGCAGGTTCCTGCAACGATGCTTTGTCCCTTATGAAGCGTACCATTCATAACCAGAAGGGTCGCCACCGGTCCTCTGGATTTGTCCAGACTCGCCTCAATGACCGATCCCATCGCGAGACGGTTCGGGTTCGCTTTCAGTTCCAGTACATCCGCCTGAAGAAGGATCATTTCCAGAAGATCATTGATTCCTTCTCCGGTTTTCGCGGACAAAGGCACACTGATAACATCTCCGCCCCAGTCTTCGACCAGAACTCCCTGATCCGCAAGCTCTTTTTTGACACGATCCGGATTCGCGCCAGGCTTATCCATCTTGTTGATCGCAACAATGATCGGTACGTTTGCCGCTTTCGCATGGCTGATCGATTCGATCGTCTGCGGCATAACACCGTCGTCCGCGGCTACAACCAGCACGGCAATATCCGTAATATGCGCACCTCTCGCACGCATCGCCGTGAACGCTTCATGTCCCGGCGTATCAAGGAAAACAATCCGCTTTCCGTTGATTTTTACTTCGGAGGCACCGATTGCCTGCGTAATGCCTCCGGATTCCTGCTCTGTTACATGCGTCTTCCGGATGGCGTCAAGAAGGGAAGTCTTACCATGGTCTACATGGCCCATTACCGTGATGATCGGAGCTCTTGGAACGAGATCCTTCTCATCGTCCTTGAAGTCTTCGATTCCTTCTTCTTTTACATCCTCTTCGACTTTACCAACGACAACATTGATGCCCAGTTCGTCTGCAAGAAGAAGAACCGTATCCTCATCCAGGTTCTGGTTGATGTTCGCCATGATCCCCATTTTCATCAGCGTCATAATGACTTTCGAAGTGGAAACCTCGGTCTGTTCGCAGAAGCCGGCGATGGTAATCGGCACATTCAGCTTAAACGTACCTTCCGGAAGAACTTCCTCCGGCACTTCTTCCTGTGCTTCCTGCTTCTGCTTATTTGTATATTTTTTTCTTTCCTTCTTCTCCAGCGATTTCTTCTCCAGCTTGTCAAACTTGCTGAATCCACTGTCGCTGCGGTGCCCGCGGCGGCTGGCACGGTTCCCTCTGGAACCCGCCTCCTGCTGCGGTCTTCCTTCTTCCGCCGGCGCGGAAGGACGATGGAAACGCTTTCTCTCCGGCGCGTTCTGCGAAGATGTTCCCGCATTCTTCCGGCGCTGCCCGTTTCGGTTCCCCGCTCTCTGGGAATCCGCCTGGCGCTTCGAATGTTCGTTCTTTCTCTGCTCCCGTGCCGCTTTCGCTTTCTTTCTTCTCTCTTCTTCCGCTTTCTTTACGTCTTCCGCACGTTTTACAATCTTGATTCTCGGAGCACGGACTTTCTCCGATTCCGCCAGCTTAATTTCCGGTTCTTTCTTCGGAGCCGGCGCCTTCTTTGCTTCTGGCGCCTTCTTCGTCTCTGTTTCTTTCTTCAGTTCCGGTTTTTCAGCTTTTTCCAGCTTCTCCGGCTTCTTAGCCGTATCGTGCGTCGAAACCTCTTTCGCAGCGGGCTTATCCTGTTCTTTCGCCTTAATCGCAGCTGCGCGGTGCAAAGGTTTGTCCGGTTCCGGCTTCGTTTCTTTCTTCTCCGCCGGTTTCTCTTCAGAAAGTGTCTCCGGCTTTTCTTCCGGCTTAACTGCTTTTTCTTCTGGCTTTTCCTGCGCTTTTGCCTTCGCTTCTTCTTTCAGCGGTTCCTCTTCTTTATTTTTGCGGTGGAAGGTATTTTCATCGACAACCGGCTTCGATACCGGCATATGATGCCGCTGTGAAAGGAAATCCTGATCCACAATCGGACGGCCGACCTTCTTCTTTGCAGCGGCCGGATTCTCAATCGCGTCTTTTATTTTTTTCGCATCCTGTTCTTTAATGATGCTTGCCGGTGTTTTTGCCTTGATCCCCAATTTCACCGCCTGGTCAATCAGCTCTTTCGTGCTTATTCCCATTTCATTTGCAAGTTCAATTACCTTCTTTGTCATTAACCACCACTCCCTCCGATTGTTTACGGTCTATTTCCACTCTGATCACATTTGCGAAATTACGATCCATAACAGCATAAACACCGTTTTTGCCGCATCCGGTCATCCGGGACAAGTTCTCCGCTTGTCCGAATATCCTGAAATCCGTCCCGCTTGAACGGCACTTCTGAGAAAATTTTTTCTTCGTATTCTCAGAGCAGTCTTCCGCAACAATCAGCAGTTTTACTTTCCCACTATCGATCAGCGACAAACATGTATTATAGCCCTTTCGAATCTGCCCTGCACGTGCGCAGAATCCAAGATAAGCCGGCAGTTTGTCTTTTTTATTCATAATATCAACTGCTCCTCAACTTCACGCCGAACATCTTCCAGATTTTCTTTCGAAAAATTGATCCGGAAAGCCCGCTTGAGCAGACCTTTCCGAAACACGTTCTCTGCGCATTCCGGATTCCGGCAGAGATAGGCTCCCCGCCCCATCTCTTTCTTCCGGCCATGACTTACCAAAAGGCGTCCTTCGTAATAGGATATACGAATCATATCATACGAAGGGAACTTTCCTCTGCAGCTTATGCAGGTCCTCATGGGAATGCCATGGTCATGCGCTTTTTTCCGGCTGCTCACTGAAGTTCCTCCGAAGTCGCCGAGGTCTCATCCTGAACATCCTGTTCGTTCAGAGGATCTGCAGCCACATCCTGAACATCCGGCTGAGCCTCCTGAGAAACGGATGTATCTTCTTCCATCAGTTCCTCCTCATACGCATCCTCCACTTCTTCGAACTGCGTATGACTCTTGATGTCGATTTTCCATCCGCTTACTTTCGCGGCAAGACGGACATTCTGTCCCTGCTTTCCAATCGCGAGAGAAAGCTGATAATCCGGTACAACCGCAGTTGCAAGCCGTTCGTCATAATCATCAATATAGACCGCTTCCACCTCTGCAGGGCTCAGTACATTCGCAATCAACTCTTCCGGGTTTTCACTCCATGGAATGATATCGATTTTTTCTCCGGAAACCTCATCGACTACAGCCTGCACACGAACCCCTCTTGTTCCTACGCAGGCGCCGACCGGGTCTACATTCTCATCGTTCGAATAAACGGCCATCTTCGTTCTCGATCCGGCTTCTCTGGCAATACTTACGATCTCCACGGTTCCATCCTGGATCTCCGGCACTTCAAGCTGGAAGAGACCCTTGATCAGTCCCGGATGCGAACGGGACAGGAAAACTTGCGGTCCCTTCGTCGAATTTTTTACATCCATTATATATACTTTCAGCCGGTCGCGGACATTGAAGTGCTCGGTCGGAACCTGTTCCTTAGCAGTCAGGATTCCCTCTGTTCTTCCTAAAACCACGTAGATCGTTCTGCCTCTTTTCCGCTGCACCGTTCCGGTAATGATTTCACCCTGCTTCTGGCTGAATTCATCATAAATCATTCCCCGTTCTGTTTCACGAAGACGCTGCATGACCACCTGCTTCACAGCCTGCGCTGCGATGCGGCCAAAATCCTCCGGCATCACCGAAAATTCGATCTGGTCTCCAATTTCATAGCGTCCGTCAATCTCTCTCGCTTCTGAAAGCGGAATTTCAAGACCTTCATCGAAGAAATCCTCATCGCATACGACTTCTCTGCTCAGAAGCACTGCGATGTCTCCGGTTTCCCGATCCATCACAACACGGACATTCTGATCCGGATCATAATTTTTCTTATACGCCGAAATCAATGCCTGCTCGATCATTTCGCAGATATCATCTTTCGGAATTCCTTTTTCTTTTTCCAGTTCATCCAGCGCTTCAATAAATTCCCTGTTCATCTCCGATTTTCCTCCAACTTAGAATACAACCG
>JAQXNW010000065.1 GCA_029098205.1 Eubacteriales bacterium
AATTCAGCATCGCCGGCTTTGTAATTTCCTGAAAGCCAAGATTCTTGAGAATATTTTTCAGCTCCGGATATTCTTTCACTAAATCATGCACCGGTTTCGACAAATCAATCTTCTTTCCCATTTCGAAATCCCTTCTATAAGAATATACCTAGTAATTTGCTTTTTTCTATGCTTATACTACTATTTCAGAAAGAAGACGTATGTTGTTTTGACAACAAAAGCGGAACCTCCCATACCTATACAGACGTTCCGAAAATATCCCCGGATACGGCCCGGTGCGCGGCAGGAATAAACAGCAGCGGCTCTTCAGCGGAAGATTTCACGCTTTCTTCTTTATTATTAATACCGATTTCTTCCGTACTGCTTTCATTCAATCCCGGAGTCGGAACCGCACGCTTAAGAAGCGGATCGCCGATGACTGCAAAATAGTTCCCGCTCCTGACTTTTTTGATAAAGGCATTTTCCCCATCCAGAAACGAATCGCCCGGCCTGATGATTTCGTCATCCATCCGGAAAAACGACGCGGCATCAATCCGTCCCCGAAGCTCCGGAAGCTCCTCTTCCAGCGCGCTCCGAAGGCTGGAAGCAAACACCTGCTGATGAACGATCAGAACGCGCGCATTCCCATCGGATGCGCGATGATCGCTGCGAATCTTCCCGGCGATTTTCTGAACCTTTTCCTCTGAAACCGGATATCCAATCCGGTATGGTACGCCTTCTTCTTCCGCAAGCTTCCGGACAATCGGGATCGCCGCGGGAGAAACCGCGAGATTCTCCTTCCTTTTCCTCCGATCCGCCAAAGCCGAAAGACCATCCCCGGCTCCGTAAAGATATACAGATTCTCCGCCGCTCAGTTTCTCGGATAATCGTCTCCGAAGAATTTCTTCGTCTTCATCCGGCGGCATATTAAGAGGAAGAGCGCCAAACACGCCGATGCCTCCTTCGGTTTCCTCGGAATCCTGATCGATCCGATCCTCCGCCATTCGTTCAGACAAAGAAACCGCCGCTTCCCAGGCCATCTCCTCGCCTTTTTCGTACGTATCCATTCCGAGCGTCGGAACGTACACCGTCGAAATTCCAAGCCTCTTCGATACAATTTTGGCTATCGCCTGAAAATCGGTCGCGATCACAGCCGGAACCGGTGTCCCGATCAGAACAAGAAACTCCGCCTGCATGCTTTCTGCAGCGTCCGAAAGCTTCTCGATCAGCTTGTCATCCTCTCCGAAGATGGCGTCCATATCTCTTAATCCTGCTGAATAAACCGCGCTCTTTTTCGTGAACCACCGGGATTCATCGAATCCGCAGATATTTCCCGTGCATCCGCCGGCATCGAGAACGACCAGAAGACCGCTCATCTCGAAAAAGACAGAAACAGCGCCGGACTGATCCGGCGCAAACGGAGAAAGATAACGATAAAGTCCCTTCACAGCCGTCCTCCTTTTCTTTCCGTCCCGATGCATTCTGCCCGGCGCATTCCGGCCTCCGCAGCACGTTCTCTGACTTCCTGAACAAAATCACAGTATCCCTGAAATCCGAACGGCTCCTCCTCCGCATTCTTCCACGGACAAAGAACAGCCGAAGGATGATAGCCGGCCGCGTCCTTGCCCACGGCAAAATCGACGCCTCCCGCGTCCTCGTAATGGATCATGGACGGCGCGATGCCTGTCCGGATCACCGTATCCGGACTTGCTTCCGCCAGCCTTCTCAGGAACGGGAACTGATCCTGCGTCAGATTGGAAAATATATCCTTCACAATCATGCCGGACTCTGCAAGCGAAGCCGAAAGCTCATACGGATCCGCATCGATCATCTCACCGACAGAAAAGACCGCGCCGCGAAATTCATTTTGAAAGCTCCGCCTTTCTTCCAACGCTTTTTCATAAAATTCCTGATCCGAAAAATGAACGCCAATCGCATTTCCCAGAAGATAATACATTTTATGAATCTTCTCCGGAGAAAAAAGTCTCGGAAATTCAATATATGGAAGTCCGAGACGTTTCCGAAGACGCTCCGCCGCATAGCGGGATTCCGGATGCAGAACCAGATTGAAATTTGCGGATGCCATCTTCTCATACTCCGAAAGCGTCCGGCAGCGGCTGACTTCATTCACCGTTCTGAGACCTGCCTTCTTTAGAAGCGGCACAAGCTCCGAACGGGAACTTACCGGCATGAAATACCCCAGAAGATTCACCGCGTCCGCCTGCTTCGGGCGAAGTTTAAGAAGGGAATAAACCGTGTCCCGGATCTCAGTCATCGGAGGCTTCCGGCCTTCCCTCGCAAGCGCATTCATGCGGCACGGCACCGCGGTAACTCCCGTTTCCTCTGTAACCGTCCGGCAAAGGGAATCCAAATCGGTTCCGAGCAGCGCGTCGACACATGTAATGCAGATCAGAACCACCTTTGGCTTAGGGCTGCAGACGTCCAGAATTTCCCGTACGGCCTCCGGAACCTTTTCGATATGAAGGCCCGTCACCAGATCCGTTTCATCAATCGTAAGATAAAACATACGGTCCGCATAGCCTTCTTCGCTCGATAAAATTGTTGAATTCCGTCCGCAGCAAAGCGGAGAAAGAAGAAGCTCCACCGACTCCGGAATCGTGAGCGCTGCCCGTTTCACGCCGAATCCAAGCGCGCCCGGCGAGTTATAGCTGAGCGTCGCCGGAGAGCTGTAAATCAAATGCTTCCCCGGAATAAACGCGTCCGGAATATGATCCGGCCCCAGCTCCGCCAGCTCTCTGGCTGTAATCTGATACTCACAGTTTTCCGGAATATTTTTTCCAACGCTACGCATTCGGCTCCGCCTTCTGCAGCATCGATTTCGCAGACACATTCGAAATTCCGCCGAGCTCTCCGGTGAGCGCGTTGATTTCGTCTGTACTCCCGTCCACCAGAAGGGAAATTACGGAAACGTTTCTTTCCCGATACGGAATTCCCATCCGCGCTACAACAATGGCATTAAACGTATGAATCACTTCGTTTACTTCCTCTGCCTTCGTAAGATCCTCAATGACAATGCCTACAATTCCCAGCCTTTTCCCTTTCTGATTATCCATTGCTTTTTTCTCCTTCCGTATTAAACCATATCGAAAATCTTCTCGATTGCTTACTCTTCCTGTTCTCCAAACGACCGGATGCTCCGTTCGAGGATTCCTGTCATCTTCGCAATCGCGATTCCATAATTTGTAATCGGAACTCCCGCGCTCTCCGCCAACTGAAGTCTAGCATGCATCTCCCTCTCATTCAGCATGCATCCGCCGCAGTGAATGATCAGCTTGTATTTCGTAAGATCATCGGGGAACCCGTTTCCGGAGGATGTATCCACCTTCACCGAATTTCCTGTAAACGCATGGATCAAATAAGGTAGCTTCACCGTCCCGATGTCGCCGCACTGCCTGTGATGCGTGCATCCTTCAGAGATCAGAACAGGATCGCTGTCCTGAAGCTCTGAAAGCACGGACGCGCCCGCGAGAAGCTGCGATAATTCTCCCTTGTATCTGGCGAAAAGAATCGAAAACGATGTGAGCGGCACTCTCTCCGGCACAATTTCGGAAACCCTGCGAAAAGCCTGCGAATCCGTAATGACAACCGCCGGATCTTCTTTCAATGCATGGAGCGACCGCTCAAGCTCGCCGACCTGCACTGAAACCGCAACGGAATGCATATCAAGAAGCTCCCGGATCACCTGCTGCTGCGGTACAATCAGCCGTCCTTTCGGCGCGGATTCATCGATCGGAATGACAAGTACCGCTGTATCCCCCGGACTCACAATTCCCGAAAGGATTTTCCGCTCTTTTCCCTTCGGAAAAACCTTCGCAAGCTTTTCCCGAAGCTCTTTAACATTCATGCCGGTTTTCGCGCTGACAAAGATTTCCCGCTCTGTTTCCGACGGAATCTCTGAAAGCAAGTCGGATTTATTCCGGGCGATCACATAAGGAATCTTCTGATCATCAAACATCTTAAGAAGTTCCTTTTCCGCCGGAACAAGCTCCCTTCCTGCATCCGACACCAGCACCGCAAGATCTGTGCTTCTCAGGATGTCTTTCGTTCGTTTGACCCGCTTCTCTCCAAGAGCGCCTTCATCATCGTATCCAGGAGTATCAATAATAACAACCGGCCCGATCGGAAGAATCTCCATGGACTTCTTCACCGGATCCGTCGTTGTGCCTTTGACATCCGATACGACCGCCATCTCCTGCCCAGTAACAACATTCACCAGGCTGGATTTTCCGGCGTTCCTGACCCCGAAAAAACCGATATGAACCCGGTCCGCTGACATGGTTTCATTCAGTCCCATATGCCTCTCCCCTATCTTTCTATTCTAGCTTCTTCCTGCAAAGGATTCCGCTGCGGAAACCGTCTCTTCGGATATCGCCCCGGTCTACCGCGATTCTCGATCCGACCGTCCGCATCCGAAGCTCAATGCAAGCGCCGCACTGCCCTGCTTCATCATCCATGCAGATTTTGTTATCGTAAAGTTCATATTGATGACGGACGCGGACTGGTGAAAGATTCGGCAT
The DNA here is from genome assembly GCA_029098205.1 of Eubacteriales bacterium. GTDB lineage: Bacteria > Bacillota > Clostridia > Peptostreptococcales > Anaerovoracaceae > Aminicella. The sequence continues at coordinate 4,518 of JAQXNW010000065.1, forward strand.
GATGACATTCGCGCCGGCGAGTACGCCCTTCTCCCGTCCTCTAGGATCAATCGTCCCAAGTGCGGTTGTGGCGGGAAGAAGAACTTCCGGCTCAATCAGACGGATGACCGAGAGAAGAAACAGCGTCATCTCCAAAGTCCCCGCCGGCTGATCCCGAAAAGGCGTATCCCGATGCGGAATGAACGGTCCGATGCCACACATCTCAGGCCTGAAATCCTGAATGAAATAAAGGTCCTCCGCAAGCTCCCTTTCCGTTTGATAAGGCGATCCGACCATCATTCCGGCGCCGACGTCGTATCCGATTTCCCTGAGCTCGTAAAGACAATGCATCCGATGTTCAAACGACATATACTCCGGATGAAGTTTTCGGTAATGCTCCGGATCCGCTGTCTCATGCCGGAGAAGATACCGGTCCGCTCCTGCGTCATAAAGCCGCTGATAGCTGTCCTTATCCCGTTCGCCGAGAGAGAGCGTAACTGCGCAGTCCGGAAATTCTTTCTTGATTCCGCGGATGATCTCTTCCAGAACACTGTCAGTATACGCCCCGTCCTCTCCGCTCTGAAGGACAAATGTCCGCATCCCTATTTCATACCCTGCCCGGCAGCACTGAAGAATTTCTTCCTTCGAAAGCCGGTATCTTCGGACGTGTTCGTTTGATTTCCGGATTCCGCAGTAATAGCAGTCGTTCTTGCATACATTGCTGAATTCCACGATGCCGCGAAGAAATATCGAATCCCCGTAAACCGCCTGTTTCCGGCGGCGCGCTTCTTCAGCAATCTTCGATGCAGTCTCCTTAGTCCGTTCCTGAATCAGTAAGCAGAATTCTTCCCGCGTAAGCCGCTCTCCGGAAAGCAGTTTTTCAATGCATTGTTTCATATCGTTATTCATAGAAAAATTTTTACCCGAAATATGCGCCTGCGAAACGCCGGAATCCAGCATCCCTGAGCCTGAAATATACGTACTGCATCCGTGCTTCCGCATCCCTGTCATACTTGCCCCGATGTGATGCCGGCTTTCCGCGGCGGTCCGCTCTAAATCCGCACTCCGCCTTTTACATATTATATAATAAAAAACGCTCCCTGCATCGGTGGTTCCGATGACAAAGAGCGAATATCTTAAAAATATTTGAACTTGACCCGGTTTCTCCGGAATACTGAAAATATACAGTCTGGAGAAAGGCCTGATTATCTTTGACTTTCTCTCACTGCCTGAGGAAGAAGCCCCGCATGGGACAGCCGGTCGCGGAGAACTGGACCGATGATGGCAGCGGCGGCCATCTTAAGAGCGTCTTCCCAAATAAACGGAATAACACCGGCTGCCAGCGCGGCCCCGAATGTCAGATGCGCGGAGAACGCGAGCCATGCCGTTCCGAACGCGTAGAGGACCGCCGTTCCGACTGCGAGAGCGATAAAACTGATGGCACGTCTGGTATACATCCGGTCAATCACAACGCCGGCAATCAGAATAAACGGAATGAATCCGATCAGATAGCCTCCGGTCGGCCCGAACAGTTTCTGCGGTCCGCCGCTGAATCCGGAAAATACAGGGATTCCGATGAGACCGATCAGAAGATAAATAAAATACGAAACCATTGCCTTCTTCGTTCCAAGAATATAAATAGTCACGGCAAGCACAAAATTCGTGAGAGAAATCGGCACCGGCCCAATCGGAATCGAAAGCGGCGCGAGTACGCATAGTACAGCGGTCATTACCGCGATGAACGCGGTATTCTTCATCTTACTGTTTCGCATAGGAACCCCCTTAAAAAACCTTTTTCCTTTACAAATATCGCTTCCAGAAAAGCGAAGCAGCGTTTTTCTAAGGAAATAGAATCGGCTGCAGGCTTAGGATACCGCAGGCGATTTTAATTGTCAACCTTTAATATAATTTAAGATGACAATTTTACATCAAAAATTCTGATTGACTTTTTCGTTGGCTGGTAAGAGAATATAACGAATCATTTCATTTATTCTATGAAAGCAGAGGAATAATATGCAGAACAGAAACTCCAAAAATCCCCGCACAGGAAAATACAGCGGTTCTACTTCAGGACGCGGCGGACGGAATACCCAAGCCGATAGTCCCCGGAATTCCCGCTCGAAAGGCCATTCTTCTGGCCAAACCCGTTACTCCGAACGTTTCTCGGAGGGTTCCTCCCATTCGAACCATTCAAAAAGCCGCAGATACGGTCAGGAAGAAAAACGGCATTCCCGCGACGATCATTCCGCACGCCGCAGCGGCCGCAGCTTCGGCAAAAAGGACCGCTTCGAAGGCAGAAACGATCGGTTTCAGAACCGGAAAGACCGCAGTTATATTAAGGAAGATTTCCGGAAAAAGCCCGGCCGTCCGAAACAAAAGCCGAATAAGGTGCTTCTGGAAAAAGCAGGAAATATGCTGTACCCGCTTCCCGCGGTTCTCATCACATGCATAAACCCGGAAACCGGCGAACCGAATGTAATGACAGCGGCATGGGTCGGCACGGTCTGCTCTGACCCCGCCATGGTGTCCGTATCCATCCGGCCGGAAAGATATTCGCATGACCTCATAAAAGAATGCGGGAACTTCACAATCAATCTTACCACCGAGGATCTCGCCTGGGCGACAGACTACTGCGGGGTAAAATCCGGCCGTGACGTCAATAAATTCAAAAAAGCGCATCTTACGCCGGAGGACAGCGAATTCATAGACGCACCGACAATTCTCGAATCCCCTGTAAGTCTGGAATGCGAGGTACGGGACA
>JAQXNW010000066.1 GCA_029098205.1 Eubacteriales bacterium
CAATGCGAAAGAGGATTATTCGGATACGGTTGCAGAAGGCGGGTATATTTCGCAGGATCCGAAAGCCGGAGAGACGATCCGTGAGAACCAGACGGTAACGGTCGTGTATTCGAAGGGTCATAAGCCGACGACCGAAGAAAAGAACGCGCTTGCGAAAGCCAAAGACTATTCGGAGATGATGCACATGTCGAAGCAGGGGATCTATGATCAGCTGACTTCCGCATACGGAGAAAAATTCACCGCAGAGGAGGCGCAGTACGCTGTCGATCATCTGGACGACTGACAGAAGGCTGATGCGCTGGCAATGACGCCGGCGGGCAAAGGCATCTATGGACAAAGCCGCCGGTATGCTGCCGATAAGCTGCATTAACAAATAATGATTCGGGCTCGGATCTTGCATGTATCTGCGGATCCGGGCCCGGATTTTTTATTTCTGGAAAAGTGCCGGAAACCATGAAAAAATCACAGCATTTTTCAGAATCCGTGTTAAGATATAGATGTATATAAGGAAACCAATGACCTTTGAAGACGAAAGGCGGAGAACATGAACGAGAAACAGATGGAACGCATGCATTCGGGGAAGGGCTTTATCGCAGCGCTGGATCAGAGCGGCGGATCGACTCCGAAGGCATTGAGAGCGTACGGAATTCAGGAAGACGCATATAAAAATGAGGATGAGATGTTTGATATGGTTCACGCGATGCGGAGCCGTATTATCACAGACAGCGCATTCCGGAGCGAACGGATTCTTGCGGCGATCCTCTTTGAAAATACGATGAACCGGAAGGTGGAAGGAAAATACACCGGGGATTATCTTTGGGACGTGAAGGGAATTGTTCCGTTCCTGAAGATCGATAAGGGTCTCGCAGATGAGGAAAATCACGTCAAGATGCTGAAGCCGATTCCGAACCTGGGAGAGAGACTGGATTTCGCAAGAGACGAGCGCCATATTTTCGGAACGAAGGAGCGTTCTCTGATTCTGGACTATGATGAGGCCGCGATCCGGAAAGTGGCGGATCAGCAGTTCGAGCTTGCGGAGAAGGTATGGAGTCACGGACTGGTTCCGATCGTGGAGCCGGAGGTGGACATTCACAGCCCGAATAAGGCGAAGTGCGAGGAACTTCTTCATGACTGCTTTGTCGAGCATCTGATGGCGCTCCCGGAGGACACCCGTCTGATCTTTAAGCTGACGATCCCGACGGAAGCCAACCTCTATCAGGATTTGATGAGCGATCCCCGTGTTGTACGGGTTGTCGCGCTGTCCGGCGGATATACAACGGAAGAAGCGAACCGCCTTCTGTCGCAGAATCACGGCATGATTGCCAGCTTCTCCAGAGCGCTCGCGCAGGATCTTCGTGTTTCCCAGACGGATGAGGAATTTACGAAGACGCTTTACGGCGCGATTGAATCCATCTACGAAGCTTCGATGAAGTAGAAACGTTGATTCAGCTGCGTTACAAGCGGCGGCGATTTTTGAGTAATTCGAATCAGTGATCCCGGATTTTGACAAAGGTCCTTCGGAAGAAGAATCCTCTGCCATTTCCGGGATTTTTATATTTCCGTTTTTTTATAAAAAACATCCTGCAGGTTTGCCTGCAGGATGCGGGTTATCCGGTAAGGAAATTTTCAGTGTCTTACAGAAAACAGCGCCTTACAGTACCAGAGACGGTGCGCTGTAAACTCTTGTGCCCAGTTCCTGGTCCAGGCTGTACAGTCCCTTCGCATCGTTTCCGAAAAGCTCCATCTTCTTGATCAGTGTCGAAGCGTTGTCCTCTTCCTCAATCTGTTCCTTAACGAACCAGTCCAGGAACTGCGTGGTTCTGAAGTCCTTCGCGTCAAAGGCTGCCTCATAAATCGTATTGATCAGGCCGGTTACGTACTGCTCGTGCGCAAGCCCTTCCTTCAGAACGCCGAGCGGGCTTTCCAGCTTGTCGTTCGGCTTGTCGATCGCGTCCAGCGTGATTTCCGCGTCATTCAGCTGCAGGAACTGAAGCATCAGCATCGCGTGATCGCGCTCTTCCTGAGCCTGGATGTTGTACCAATTCGCAAATCCGTCAAGACCCTGATCCTTAAAGTAATTGGAAAAGTCAAGGTACAGATATGCGGAATAAAATTCCTTATTGATCTGTGTGTTCAGTAAATCTTTTACTTTCTCGTTCAGCATTATTACATCCTCCCTTTCGCAGCGTTCTTATCGTTTTGTGATTGCAGATTGTCTGCCTCCTGAAGAATGTCTTCACTTCAAGAGCGGACTTATTATAGCATTCAAACCGCAGTTTTTCAAGAAAACGGCGGATTTTCAGCGGACAGTGGGAAACCTTGGGGCTATGTATATGCATTTGAAATCTGGAGGGAAACAGACGGCATGAGGATGGAACAGGCAGCACAAGGAAAAAGACTTTCTTCTGTGATTCCGCTGTGGTAAAATATTAAACACTGATTTTAGTCAGCTGGAAAGTATGTCCGTGCTTTCCGCTCTGTCTGGCAGAGCCGAGTGTTCGTAACCATCCACTCGTTAAACAAAACTAAGGAGAAATGTACTATGAAAAAAAATCGTGTGTTATTTTTGACACAAGCTGCTCTGATCGCCGCGCTTTATGTCGTGATCACAGTGCTTGGCGCCGCATGGAGCTTCGGACAGGTTCAGATCCGTCTTTCGGAGATGCTGACGATTCTTCCGGTATTTACGCCGGCGGCGATTCCGGGACTGTTCGCTGGATGCCTGATCGGAAATATTCTGGGCGGCGCGGTTCTTCCGGATATTGTTTTCGGAAGCCTTGCAACCCTTGCGGCGGCTTTGTTGACGTATGCGCTTCGGAGGAAAAGCCTGGTAATCTGCTGCATTCCGCCGATTGCGCTGAACGCGGCTGTGGTTCCGTTTGTTCTGAAATACGCGTATGGCGTCAATCTTCCGATTCCGTTCATGATGCTGACCGTTGGCGCCGGAGAGCTTATTTCTGCCGGTGTTCTGGGCGTTCTGCTGGGCCGTGTTCTTAAGAAGAATCCGAGGATTTTCGGAGCAGAAGTCAGCCAGCATTGACCAGCATTGAGTGTGCGGATGTGCGCGCAGAAGCTGCTCCGCTGTCTTTTGAATATATGTAAGAAAATATATAAATAATAGAATATTATATGGAAAGAAATTAAATGAAGTGTGAAATGTGCTTTCGCACATTCATGAAGATAGAAAACGAGAAACGAGATACGAAACGAACAATTTAATATAAAACGGACAAAGAAAAAGCTGTGCACGAGTGGAGAGAATCCGCGGTGCACAGCTTTTTGAATGCAAATGAAAAAGGCTGGAAATACAAGTACAGGAATGGCGGATTGGCACCGGCCCCGGGCGGGAAGGAATGCAAAAAAAGCCGCCGATCCGTTCGGCGGTCCTGAAATTTCTGCCTTTGTTTATATTTACGCCTCTTCATCCAAAACTCGGAGAACATTCTTGATTTCGCGGACTGCGGAAATCTTTTTGATGCTCTCCAAAGCCAGATTCAGCATGTTCCGGTCGGTTTTGTGAACAATGAAGATCAGAGGAACTGCGTCCTGACTGCTATCGGAATTCGCGCGCTGAAGGACAGTCTTGATGCTGATGCCCTGCTCCGCAAAGCTGTCGGCAACTGCGGAAAGAACGCCCGGGATATCGCTCGCATCCAGACGGATGTAGTACGAGCTGGTTCCTTCTCCGATGAATGTAAGATCCGCGTCATAGCGGAGGAGAGGAACCTCGTCAAAGGCTGCGCCCTTGGCGATGCTTCTGGAAACTTCAATGACATCGCCCATGACGGCGCTTCCGGTCGGAAGGGGGCCTGCGCCTCTTCCGTAGAACATCAGTTTATCCACAGCGTTTCCGGTAAGGAAGACCGCATTGAATTCATTTTCGACGCTAGCAAGAGGATGATCATTCGGAACTAAGGCCGGTTCCACCGAGCAGGCGATTTCTTTCCCATCCTGCTTCGCAGAACCCAGCAGCTTGATCTTGTAGCCGAAATCCTTCGCGAAGCCGATGTCTTCTTTCGTGATCGAAGAAATTCCATTTGTCGGGATTTCTTCCGGCAGCACTTTCATGCCGAATACGAGCGAAGTCAGAATAGAAAGCTTGTTTCCGGCATCCAGTCCTTCGACATCTGCCGTCGGATCCGCTTCGGCAAATCCCTTTGCCTGCGCGTCTTTAAGAACATCCTTGTAATCTCTTCCGAATTCGGTCATCGCGGTCAGAATATAATTCGTAGTTCCGTTCAGAATTCCGGTCACTTCGTCAAACTGATTGACCGTCAACGCCTGCGTAATGGAATTGATGATCGGAATGCCGCCGGCTACACTGGCCTCAAAACGGAAAAGCACATGATTTTCCATCGCGGTGCGGCTGAGCTCTTCGCCGTTCGCGGCAATGGCTGCCTTGTTGGCGGTGACGACGTGTTTCCCGTTTTTCATGGCGCGCAACATGTACTCTGTCGCCGGTTCAATTCCTCCGATCAGCTCCACGATGATATCGATTGACGGATCGTCCAGAATCTCGGACACGTCCGCTGTATATTTCTCTTTCGGGATGTCGATGCCGCGGTCCTTCTCCGGATGCCGGTTCAGAATTTTTACGATTTCAATGGAAAGCCCTGTCCGGCTCTCTACTGTTTCCTTATTCTGCTCCAGCGCACGGTAGGTGCCGGTTCCGATGTTTCCGATTCCAAGCATCCCGACATTGATTTTTTTCAAAATACAGACTCCTCTCCCGGTTAAAACCTGAAATGTAACACTTTGCCCATTTTAACATACGAAAAAATGTACGGCAACGAAAAACAGCAGGCGGAAAGGGGAGAATGAAATGCGCCTGAAAAGGATGGATGTTTTTTTGGCCGATGCCCTGAATTCGGCAAAGTCAATCTTTTTCTTTACATGGAAAACGGGTATACTAAAAAAGAACATATGTGCGCGCTCCGAATGCGGGTTCGTTTCTTCCGCGGACCGCGGATGAAGCGAAGGCGTTGAAGATGCCGCCTGTAAATATCAAAATGCTTTTTTGCGGACCGCGGGCGGAGCAAAGGAATGAAAAAGCAAGGATCCAGTAAAAATATAAAGTAGAAGAAATACAGAAAAGACGAAGGTAGAAGGTATATGAACGATCCAAAGAAAAAACGAAGAAGCCGGCTTAGAAGCGGGCTTCTTATCTTTTCGCTGATTCTGGCGATGTTCGTTTCGCCGGAATGCGGCCGGGTAATGCCGGATGAGGCTTCCTTACCGCCATCCGCATCGGCTTCGCAGACTGCGGTCAGTGAAACCAGCCGGGGGATTAATGCGTCGTCGGCGGAGAATTCTGCGGAGGTGGCAGGCGCAGGCGATTCTTTTATTCTGAAAGCGCATGCGGCGCAGGTGAAAACCGCGAAGGCAGGAAGCAGCGGTGTCGTTTCGAAGGAACTGAATACGGAGAATGCGGCGCTGGCAGTGACGATGCTCGATGTAGGACAGGGGCTTTCTGTTTTAGTGGAGTCGGACGGGCATTATCTGATGTATGACGGAGGCGGGCGCAGCAGTTCTTCCTTTGTCGTTTCTTATCTGAAAGAACATGGAATTACGCATCTGGACTATATCATTTCCTCCCATTATGATGAGGATCATCTCAGCGGGCTGATCGGTGTCCTTCGGACCGTGAAAGTGAAGAAAGCGCTGACGGCGGGGTACACGCATGATTCGAAGACCTTCCAGTCATTCAAGAAGGCTTTGTCCGAGAAAAAGGTTTCGGAGAAGCATCCGACGGCCGGCGCGTCCTATTCGTTCGGGAAAGCGAAGATTCAGGTCGTCGGGCCTTCTTCCTATGAGGAAGTAGAAAGCAATGAAAATTCT
>JAQXNW010000067.1 GCA_029098205.1 Eubacteriales bacterium
GTGGGATGAGATTACTCCGTAAAATATTTTGATGATCGGGCCGTCGGGATGCGGAAAAACAGAAATTGCACGTCGTCTTGCCCGTTTGATGAAAGCTCCTTTTGTGAAAGTGGAAGCGACTAAATTCACAGAGGTCGGGTATGTCGGACGTGATGTGGATTCTATGGTTCGAGATCTGGTCGAGGCTTCACTTCGAATTACGAAGGCAGCAAAATTAGAAGAGAAATATGATATCGCAGATAAAATCGTTGAAGATAAAATTATCGAAGCGATTATACCGTCCGGTAAGAAAGTCGATACGAAATCCGGGGCTTTTGATTTTATCAGAAACAGCGGAAACTATCCGAGCCAGAAACAGCTATATGAAGAGAGTCAGAGAGAAAAAGAAAAACAGGAGACTCCTTCTGATGTAAAAATGGCGCGAGAACAGGTTCGAGAGCAGCTTAGGCAGGGTCTTTTGGAAGAGCAGTTTATAGAAATTGAAGTAGAAGATGTTCCAAAGGGTAATCAGCTTGACATGAGCAATGAAGGAATGAGCGTTGCAATTTGAAATATCTTCTGGGATATGATGCCTAAGAAAATGAAGAAAAGACGTGTTCGAGTCAAAGAAGCACGTAAAATTCTTCGTGAACAGGAGGCACAGAACCTTCTGGATATGGATCAGGTAACTGATGAAGCGCTGGAAAATGCAGAACAGAACGGGATTATTTTCATCGATGAAATCGATAAAATCGCTTCAAATGGTTCTTACGGCTCCGGAGCAGATGTATCCCGCGAGGGCGTTCAAAGAGATATTCTTCCGATTGTAGAAGGCAGCGTTGTAAATACGAAATACGGTCCTGTCAAGACAGATCATATTTTATTTATCGGCGCCGGCGCTTTTCAGACCGTAAAACCAACGGATCTCATTCCAGAACTCCAGGGACGTTTTCCGATTCGTGTTCAGCTAGAGAATCTGACGAAAGAAGATTTCGTAAAGATCCTTACCATACCTGAAAACGCGATAATTAAACAGCAGCAGGCACTTATGGAGACGGAGGGAATTCATCTTCTGTTTACGGACGATGCGATTGATGAGATTGCAGATCTGTCTTATTTGATGAATGAGCAAACGGAGAACATTGGAGCAAGAAGGCTTGCTACCGTGTTGGAGAAGCTGCTGGAAGATATTTCTTATGAAATTCCTGAGCCAGACGAGAATGGTAATATTACAGTCGATCGGGAAATGGTACGTGAAAAATTCGCGGATACGATCCGTGAGGAAGATATGGACCGGTATATTCTTTAAGCGTTCTAAATGCGTCCGTCGATGTGTGTTTGGCTGGCGGATGCATGAAAATATTTTGTGTTGATGTATATTATGATGCGGTAATTCTGAGCAGTGAGGAAGGGTTTGCAGAAATGAGCGAAAAATTATTAAGGAGGGTGCGTCAGTTAAATCAGCTGCTGTCCGAAAGCACAACAGGGTATGTTTCTTTTGACGAACTGTGCGAATCTTTCGGCGAGATGATGAATTCTGAGGTGTATATCCTAAGTAAAAAAGGAAAAATACTTGCAACAAATCATGAGGGCAGTGACATTCCGATTACAATTCGTAAGGAAGGTGACTCTTCGTTAATTACACGTGCGTTGAACAGTACATTCCTTTCTATTCACGAAGCAAAGGAAAACTTGATAGGAGAAGATGTTACGGAGATTTATGGCAGCGACTATAATCTGGCTGATTCCTATCATAGTATTATTCCGGTAATCTTCGGCGGCAACCGGGTTGCTACTGTTATCTTTATTCGGATGGGTGATATCTATTCGGACGAGGATATCGCGATTATGGAATATGGAGCGACGGTTGTCGGGATCGAAGTTTCCAGAAGCATCGCTTTGGAAGAAGAAGAGGAGACCAGAAAGAGAAACGCTGTGAATATGGCGCTGGAGACTTTGTCCTATTCAGAGCTTGATGCCGTTGTGAAAATTTTCGGTGAGCTGAACGGAAATGAAGGGCTGCTTGTCGCAAGCAAGGTTGCGGATAAGTTCAGCATTACCCGCTCTGTTATTGTTAATGCGCTTCGGAAGCTGGAGAGTGCAGGAGTTATTGAGTCCCGTTCTCTTGGGATGAAAGGAACAAGAATAAAAATAACGAATCCTTATTTAAGAGAACAGATTGAAGCCATCAATATCTGAAAGAGAGTGGTAAATTTGGATCTTAAGAGCAAGGATATACTTTAACTGAAATGCTTTTATATTACACGGTAAGCGGACCGGGAGAGGGAGAGCAGATTATCAACCGGTCTCGTTTTATTGCGCACGTAAAACCGGCAGAATGCCGGGAAGAGGCGGAAGAGTTCTTTTCTGCGGTCCGGAAAGAATATAGAGATGCTACGCATAATGTTCCGGCATATGTTCTGGGAGACAAACAGGAGCTGCAGTGGGCAAGCGACGACGGCGAACCAAGCGGAACCTCAGGGGCGCCGATCGTTCGTCTGCTTGTGATGCTCGGGCTGACGAATACAGCGGTTATTATAACCAGATATTTTGGTGGAATTAAGCTGGGAACGGGAGGACTGGTCCGTGCGTACAGCTCTTCTGCGCGGCTGGGATTGGAAAAGGCAGGCGTTTCCCGGACAGAGCGTATGATTGTAATGCGATGTGCGGTTGATTACTCTTCGTTCCAGCGGATTCGTTCCCGATTTCCAGAGTCGGATTCTCGGATTGTAAAGATAGACTATGCCGAGAACGTCCGTTTTTCGTTTTGTACAGACGATGAAAAACACAAAGGGGATATTGCCGAACTGACTAATTTAACCCAGGGGAAAATCGATTTTATGTCCGAGGAAGAGCAGATTGTAAAACGAGCTGAACCTGATTTTTTTCATTGAGGTGAGTTTTATCGATTGCAGGTAATTTTTCTTGGAAAAACTATTGACATCCAGAGTGAAATACTGTATAGTATCTAAATGTCGCCGGTACTGATCCGCTGGACGTTTTCGGTGACAGACGCAGTATTTGGGCGTTTAGCTCAGCTGGGAGAGCATCTGCCTTACAAGCAGAGGGTCATAGGTTCGAGCCCTATAACGCCCATTTCTTTAATAAAAAGTTCTTGTAAAATTCAATGAGTTGTGATATGATTAATCACGTCTTGAGATTTCAAGATGGACTGCGGAAGATGTGGCCAAGTAGTTCAGTTGGTTAGAATGCCAGCCTGTCACGCTGGAGGTCGTCAGTTCGAGCCTGATCTTGGTCGCCAATTTTGCTGGCGTGGCTCAACGGTAGAGCAGCTGATTTGTAATCAGCAGGTTGAGGGTTCGATTCCCCCCGCCAGCTTCATATCATTATTTTTATCGAGGGATGCCCGAGTGGCTAAAGGGGGCGGACTGTAAATCCGTTGGCTGAGCCTACGATGGTTCGAATCCATCTCCCTCGACCATATATGCGGAAGTGGCTCAGGGGTAGAGCATCGCCTTGCCAAGGCGAGGGTCGCGAGTTCGAATCTCGTCTTCCGCTCCAATATGCGGATGTAGTTCAATGGTAGAACCTCAGCCTTCCAAGCTGATGGCGTGAGTTCGATT
>JAQXNW010000068.1 GCA_029098205.1 Eubacteriales bacterium
TGGCCCCTGCGGTCCCTGCTCTGAAATCTATTATGACAGAGGTCCGGAATACGGCTGCGGTAAGCCGGACTGTAAGCCGGGATGCGACTGCGATCGGTATCTTGAATTCTGGAATCATGTTTTCTCACAGTATTCCAAGCAGGAGGACGGTACATACGCGAACATGGAACATCCGAACATTGATACCGGAATGGGTCTTGAACGGATGGCATGCATCATGCAGAATACCGACTCTATTTTCGATATAGACACGATCCGGTATATTCTGGATGCCGTAGTTGCTTTGACCGATAAGAAGTATGAGGCAGGCGACCGGCAGGCGGATATTTCGATCCGAATTGTAACCGATCACCTTCGCTCCATGACATTTATGATCGCAGACGGCATTCTTCCGTCGAATGAAGGACGCGGTTATGTGCTTCGCCGTCTGATCCGCCGTGCTGCGCGTCATGGAAAGCTTCTCGGAATCAAGGGAAGCTTCCTTCCGGATCTGATTGATAAGGTCATCGATGTTTCCGGAGAGGCTTATCCGGAAATTGTTGAAAAACAGGATTACATCAAAAAAATCGTCGCGGTGGAAGAGGATCGTTTCGAAGCTACGTTGGAGCAGGGAAACGCGATGATCAGCGAATATGCCGAGGATATGAAGAAGAACGGCACGACCGTTCTGGACGGCGATAAAGCGTTTCTGCTTTATGATACGTATGGATTTCCCATCGAGATGACCGAAGAAATTCTCGCGGATTACGGATATACTGCGGATATGGATGGTTTCCGCCGGAACATGGAGAAGCAGAAGGAAACGGCAAGAGCCGGCCGGAAGGACGTCAGCGAAGAGGCATGGAAAGAGGAAGTCATGCCGAAAGACATTCCGAACACCGCATTTACCGGGTACGAGGAGCTGGTTTCCGAAGCAGACGTTCTGGCTATTTATCAGAACAGCGCGCCGGTTGAAAGCGTATCCGAAGGTGAAACCGCAACGATTTATACAGATCGGACTCCTTTTTACGCGGAAAGCGGCGGACAGGCTTCCGATGCCGGAACGATTCGGAATGATGCATTTGAGGCAGAACTCACAGGGCTGCTGAAGAGAAACAATCTGATCGGGCATAAAATCCAGGTAAAAAAAGGATCCCTGAAAGTCGGAGACAAAGTTACGCTGTCGGTTGCGGCCGTAAAGCGCTACCGCACGGCGAGGAACCATACCGCAACGCATCTTCTTCAGAAAGCGCTTCAGGAAGTTTTGGGGAGCCATGTTTCTCAGTCCGGGGCTTATTATGACGAGAATGGTCTTCGTTTTGACTTCACGCATTTTGAAGCTATGACGAAAGATCAAATCGAGGATGTAGAACGCCGTGTCAATGATAAAATTGATGAATTCCTGCCGGTAACCACGGAAGAGATGCCGCTTGAAGAGGCGAAGAAAACAGGCGCGATGGCGCTGTTCAGTGAGAAATACGGTGATATCGTCCGGGTTGTCCGCTGCGGAAATTGGAGCACAGAGCTCTGCGGCGGAACTCATGTATCGAACACAGGAGAAATCGGAGCCTTCCGAATTCTTTCCGAAAGCGGCGTTGCCGCCGGTGTACGGAGAGTAGAGGCAGTAACAGGAACCGGTGTGCTCGAATTAGAAAAACAGGAAGCGGATACTCTTGCTGAGGTTTCGGAAATCCTGAAGGCGAATAAGGATAATCTGCTGCTTCGAGCGAAGGAACTTGCCGAACAGAATCATTCGCTTAAAAAACAGCTTACAGAAGCCAAGAAATCGAAAATCGGCTCTGGCGTTGATGCTTTAATTCAGAATGCGGAAGATGTAAACGGCATTCAGTTTATTTCGAAGAAGTTTGAAGATACAGACATGGATACGCTTCGTCAGATGTCCGATGAAATCCGCAGAAAAATACAGAATGTCGTGATGACGTTCGCGTCTGTGAATGACCAGAAAGTTATTCTGCTGGTATCGGTTTCCGAGGATCTGACTTCGAAGGGCATTCATGCCGGAAAGATTATTAAAGCGGCCGCAAAATATGTACGTGGCGGAGGCGGCGGAAAAGCTGATATGGCACAGGCCGGAGGATCGGATCCAAACGGCATCGAGAAAGCATTCGATGCTGTGAAGAGCAATCTTTAAGACGGGAAAGCCATCGGTTTTTCTTGCAGTGATTTCTTTGTCATTGTATAATTAACAGATAAGGAGGCGCTAAAGTGATGGACAAGAAGACAATTTTATTTAATGCCGCAAAGACCCAGAAAAGGACAACGAAAGAAATCCTTGAGACGGTTTATACCTCTTTGGAAGAGTGCGGCTATAATGGAATCGATCAGATGGTAGGCTATATTCTGTCCGGCGATCCATCTTATATTACAAGTCATAATAACGCACGCCTTCTGATCAGCAGAATCGACCGGGATGAGCTTGTAGAAGAGATTCTGAAAGCGTATCTTAACAAATAGGCTATGAACAACCGAGACGGCAGGGGGAACCTGCCGTTTTTTGATAAGAGGAAAATGGATGAGAATACTTGCACTGGATGTGGGAGATAAAACGGTCGGAGTCGCTGTCAGTGATCCTCTCGGCATTACGGCACAGGGCGTCACGACGATCCAGCGTGTCGGGATTCGGAAAGACACTGGGAAGGTCATGGACTATGTCCGTGAGTACGGATGCGGCCTTGTCGTGCTCGGGCTTCCGCTCAGCATGAGCGGAGAGGACAGCGCGCAGACTGCGAAGGTCAGAGAGTTTCGGACGATGCTTGAAAATAAGTTCCGTTCCTCCGGTCTTTCGAAAGTTAAGTTTGACTGGATGGACGAACGTCTTACGACGATGCAGGCAGAACGGATCCTGATCGAAGCGGATGTCGGCAGAAAAAAAAGAAAAACCGTCATTGATAAACAGGCCGCTGTGTTGATTCTTCAGTCTTATCTGGACAGCCACAGTCATTTATTTACGGAAAATTAAGCGTATTATCCAAGAACAGGAGGCAGTAATATGAAAAAAGTCGGTATCATTATGGGAAGTGACAGTGATCTCCCGGTTGTTGAGAAAGCAATGACTCAGCTTGATGAGCTGGGTGTTCCTTATGAGGTTCATGTATACTCTGCACACCGCACCCCTGCGCAGGCAAAAGAATTCGCTGAGAATGCACGGGAGAACGGATTTGCTGCT
>JAQXNW010000069.1 GCA_029098205.1 Eubacteriales bacterium
ACAGGTTTCTACTATCTCGCGCGTTCCATCGTTGTCAAAAACGAGACAGACTTTGATAAATTCGATCAGGCGTTCCTGGAATTTTTTAAGGACGCGCATTATGACGGAGATCTTCCGGAGCAGTTTATGGAATGGGTGAACCATCCGACCGGAGACTTTGACGAAGTGCAGAAGGATCTTCGGAAGCTGAACTTCCCTGCCGACGATTTCGATGAAATTCTCAAGATGATCGAGGAACGTCTGAAAGAACAGAAGGAAGAGCATGACTCCGGAAAGAAATGGATCGGAACCCATGGGTACACTGCGTTCGGAAATGCCGGCTGGCATCCACATGGCGTAAGAATCGGCGGAAAGAGCATGTACCGGACGGCCCGGTCCATCGCGGGAGAGCGTAGATACCGGGATTTCCGGAAGGACAATTCGCTGGACACCAGAAATTTTCAGGTAGCCTTTAAGACGCTTCGAAACCTCTCGTCAATGAACGACGCTTCCGAGATGGAATTTGACATCGACGGAACGGTGAAAGCAACCGCGGATCATGCGGGAACCTTGAAAATCGAATATAAGCCGCCCAGAAGAAATACGATCAAGCTTCTGCTCCTGATGGATTCCGGGGGGTCGATTGAATACTACTCGGGACTCTGCAGCGCCCTGTTTAAGGCGGCGGTGGATTCCCGCCATTTCAAGGAACTGAGTGTCTATTATTTCCATAACTGCATTTATGACCGCCTGTATACAGAGCCGTCGCTTGCTTATGACACATCGCTTCCAGTTGAACAGGTGCTTGCGAATTTCGGAAACGAGTACCGCGTTATCCTGGTTGGAGACGCGATGATGGATCCTTATGAACTGCATGGACATTTTTATGACTGGCATCTTCGGGAATACAGCAAGAGCACCGGAATGGAGCGGTTTGACCAGCTGCTCCGGAAATACCCGTACATTGTCTGGCTGAATCCGGAGAAAGCGCCGGTTACGAATGGGTACTGGAATCAGACGCATGTCGAATTAATGGAGCATTTTCCGATGTTCCAGCTGTCGCAGGAGGGGCTCGAACAGGCCATGAAAAAGTTGATGACCCGCAGTTAGAAGCGGGTCCATGGGCTTCCTGGTGTTTTTTCAAAATTGTCATAATATTTATAGTAATCAGCCGAAAGTAATGCTATAATGAATTTAACAGAAAGAGCAGGAAATTGTTCTTTTTGAAATTTCAACAGAGGAGGCTGACGCTATGAAGATTACGATCACCGGAAAAAATTTTAGAACCTACGGAAAACTGAACGAGACGATCGAGAAGAAACTCGGGAAACTGGATAAGTATTTCGGAGATGATATTACCGGTACGGTGGTCCTGTCCCATGAGCGTGGGAAGGATAAGATCGAAATAACCTTAAATGCGAAGGGAACGCTGTTCCGTGCAGAAGAGCTTACCGATGACATTTACGAAGGAATTGACCTCGCCGTCGATAAGCTTGCCAATCAGATCACGAAATTCCGCGGTAAGCTCCGCAAGAGATACAATGATAACAAGGCTCTGAAATTTGAATTTATGGAGGAGCAGGAAATCGATGAGGAAGAACCGGAGACGACGGTTGTCCGCGAGAAGAGCTTTGATCTTCGGCCTATGGATGTAGAAGAAGCCATTCTTGAGATGGAGATGCTGGAGCATGATTTTTTCGTATTCATGAATGCGGATACGGATTCTGTTGCGGTTGTTTATAAGCGGAAGGGCGGTAAATACGGACTGCTTGAGCCGAGATATTAGATAGATATTTGATTGTTCTTTGAAAAACGGGGGATCCGGATTTTCTGAAGCTTCAGGTTCCGGGTCCGGCTTAAGGATCGGTGTCATAAATCCATGCTGTTGTTTGGAGGGATAATGGCATAACGTTACAGGGAAAGAGACCGGCGGAATTTTTTCTGCCGGTTTTTCTTTTTCAGTAGCTTTTCAGGATTGCCTTTTGGGCAGGAACGAGTATGATTGTTATGAATTCTTAGGAGGAGATGGGGTATTCTATGAGAGAGAATCAGCTTATGAAGGGAGAGGAAAGCACGAAGGTGCTGGAACTTAAGTGCAATCTGGACGATATGACGCCGGAGGAAATCGGTTTCGCGATGGAGCGGCTCCTGGATGAAGGCGCCCTGGACGTCTGGACCGAATCCATCGGAATGAAAAAATCCCGTCCGGGCGTGCTGCTCACCGTGCTTTCGCATGAAGAGGACCGGGAGAAGATGCTCCGCCTCCTGTTCCTTCATACAACGACGCTGGGAGTCCGGGAGTGCGAAATGAAACGGTACTCTTTGTCCCGTTCTTTCCGTACGGCCGAGGCGATGGGGGAAACGGTCCATATAAAAAAAGGAGAAGGATACGGCGTCTCCCGGGAAAAGGCGGAATATGACGAACTGGCTGCGATTGCGAGAAAGAATGGAATCAGTATCCGGGAAGCGCTGGACGCTCTCCGGGAAGCTTTGAAATCTTGAATAATCGCTTTGTATCCTGTAAAATGAAAGGAAGTGTGAAAGGATGATTGTATGAGCAATTTTTACTCAAACCTCCTGACCGGTTTTGGAATCAATGATGCGATCGATATATTGATCACAGCTTTTATTATATATAAACTTCTTGGATTTATTCAGGAGACACGCGCGCAGCAGCTGGTGAAAGGGCTGGGTGTTGTCATCCTGGTGTATTTCCTGTCGGATGTACTGGATCTTCATGTCCTTAACTGGATCCTTAGGGGAGCCTTTACGATCGGTGCGTTTGCGCTTGTCGTCGTTTTTCAGCCCGAGCTTCGACGGGCGCTGGAGCATGTCGGAAGGACGTCTTTCGGAATCAACCGTTTTTCGAAAGTAGACAAGGACCAGGCGAAGTATATTGTCGATGAAATCACAGAAGCGGTCGGGCATGGATCGGAGACCCGGACCGGTATGCTGATTGTCTTTGAGCGCCAGACGACGCTGGAGGATATCGCGGAAACCGGTACGAAAATCGACGCTGAAATTTCCGCGGAGATGCTTGGAAATATTTTCTATGAAGGAGCGCCGCTTCATGACGGTGCCTGTCTGATCCGGGCCGATCGGATTTACGCGGCGGGATGTGTTCTTCCGCTGACTTCGAATCGGAATCTTCATAAGAGCCTGGGAACCCGCCACCGGGCCGGAATCGGCATCACAGAGAATTCGGACGCTCTTGTTCTTGTCGTAAGCGAGGAGACGGGGATCATTTCTATCGCGGAAGACGGACGCCTTCGGCGTTATTTAGATACGAAAGAGGTTGAAAAACAGCTCCTGAATTTGTATTTTACCGAAGATCACGGGAAAAACGGCCGTTTCGGCGGACATCATAAAAATCAGAAGAAGGGTTAAGCGATGGGAAGCAAGAAGGTTAATATTATTATTTCTATCGTTGCCGCGGTTGTTCTTTGGATTTATGTGGTAGGCGAGATGGACCCCCGGGTGACGAAGACATTTCATGATATCACGATCCGGTATACGAATGAGCAGGCGCTGGAAAATTACGGCTTGGATGTTGAAAATTACGGGACGGAGACTGTATCTGTAACACTTACGGGAAACCGGAGCGCGATCAATAAGGTCAAGAAGAGCGACATCGCGGTGGTTGTGGATCTCTCCGATGCGAAATTAGGAACGAATAAGCTTACGATTCATGTGACGCCGCCGCAGAATACGGAAGTGAGCCGGCAGAGCCTCTCGAACGCGAATGTGGAGGTCGGAAACTTCATTACAGAGAGCAAGCCGATCCGGATCAGTTATCTGGGCGATTACGGGGAGAAAGAGCCGACAACGCTGTCACTGTCTCAGGAAAATGTGAATGTCAGCGGCGCCGAAGGCGCGGTGGACAAAGTTTCCTTTGTCCGCGGAGAAATTGAGAAGAACGATGTCGGAACCAAGAAGAAATCTGTCCGGACTTCTCTTACCGCGGTCGATAAGGACGGCAATGCGGTGAAGAATGTCCGTCTGTCGTCCACGACGGTCAATGTTACTTCGATTCTTTACAGCACAAAATCCGTGAAGCTGAACGTGGAAGTAAAGAACCAGGATGCGGGAGATCTGGAGCGCACCTTTGATCTTCCGGAAACGATCAAAGTGAAGGGGAGCGCGAAGGCGCTGAAAAAGCTTAAGGAAATCACTGCTGAGCCGATTGATCTAAGCTCCGTTACAAAAGACCAGACGGTGGAAATCAAGCCGATTCTTCCGGATGGCATCGAGCTTGCGAACGGATACAGCAAGCTCCTTTCCATGAAAGTGAAAGTCAGCAGCACAGAGCAGAAGAAAGTTCTCAGTCTGGACGAAGATGCGGTGCAGATATTGAATGCGGGGGACAGCATTCAATATACCGTTGAGAGCGGGACGCTGAAGGTAACTGTGACAGGAACGAAGAAGCAGCTCAGCGAAATCGAAGAGAATGACGTGCAACTTTCGGCTTCTATTAAAGATCTTGCAGAAGGAAGTCATTCGATTCCGCTGGATGTAACATGCGATAAGGAATGTCAGGCAGTGACTGTGGATCCTTCCTCTATCACAGTTACAGTTAAGAACAAGTCCGGCGGCAATTAAAAAAGGAGTATGGGAATATATGTGCGGAATTGTAGGATATACAGGGCATGAAAATGCGAAAGATATTATTATTGACGGTCTTAAGAGACTGGAATACCGCGGATATGATTCGGCGGGGATTGCCATTCAGGAAAAAGGGAAGCTGATTGTCCGCAAGAAGAAGGGTGAGATCAAAGAGCTGGAGAAGCTGATTGATGGAGAAGAGATCACGGGTACGACGGGGATCGGGCATACGCGCTGGGCGACGCACGGAGAACCGTCGGATTTGAATGCGCACCCGCATGTCAGTGCCGATGGTCGCGTTGCCGTGGTGCATAATGGGATTGTTGAAAATTACATGGAGCTGAAACGGCAGCTGATCGAGGATTACGGGATCCTTTTCGAATCTGAAACAGACACGGAAGTCATCGCCAAGATGCTGGGGGTCCTGCTGGAAGAGACGGACGGAAGTCTCTCCGACGCGGTATACGAACTAACCCGTAAGATGCGGGGGACGTACGCTTTTGCCGCGATCGCCGCGGATAATCCGGGAGAGATCGTTGCCTTCCGGAAGGACGCGCCCCTGATCGCCGGCGTGGGAGAAGGATTTAATTTCATCGCGTCGGATATTCCGGCGGTTCTCCGTTATGTGAATGACATTGTTCTGATTGAGAACGAAGAGATGGTTGTCGCGACTCCGGACTCGCTCCGGATTTACGATGAGAATCATAACCTCGTAAAGCGCGAACCGATGAAAGTTACATGGAGTCTGGAGGATGAGGAGAAGGGCGGATATGAGCACTTCATGCTGAAAGAAATCCATGAGCAGCCGAAGGTGCTGAAAGAGACGCTGTACCGCCGTCTGGACGAAAACGGACGGATTTATCTGGATGGAATAAAATTGGATTCCGAAGATCTGAAAAACATCGACAAAATTTATATTGTCGCCTGTGGCACCGCGTATCACGCGGGACTGGTCGGAAAGTACGTGATTGAAAAAATGTCGAGGATTCCGGTGGAAGTGGATATTGCTTCCGAATTTCGGTACCGGGATCCAATCGTGGATGAGCATACATTGTTCATCGCGGTCAGCCAGTCGGGCGAGACGCTGGATACGCTTGCCGCGCTTCGGGAAGCGAAATCAAAGGGAGCGAGAATCCTTTCGGTTGTGAATGTGGTCGGAAGCTCCGTTGCCCGTGAATCCGACGACGTGTTCTATACCTGGGCCGGACCGGAAATCGCGGTCGCATCCACGAAAGCGTATACGACGCAGCTTGTCGCCATGTATCTGATCGCTCTTTATCTGGGTGATCTGACGGGAAGTATTACGGAAGAATATTATCAGAGGATATTGAACGAGCTTAAGAGTATGCCGGATAAAATCCAGCAGATATTAGACCGTTCCGATGAAATCGAGAATCTCGCGGAGTATTTGTATAATCGGGATCAGGTATTTTTCATTGGACGAGGTCTTGACTCCGCGGTGGCGTATGAAGGTTCCTTGAAATTGAAAGAAATTTCGTATATCAATTCCTTTGCCATCGCGGCCGGCGAGCTGAAGCATGGCACGATTGCGCTGATGGAGCCGGAAACCGTCGTGATTGCGCTTGCGACCGTCGACCGGCTGTTTGAGAAGATGTATTCCAACATCGAGGAAGTGAAAGCCAGGAAGGCGCATGTTGTTTCCATCGCAAAAGAAGGTCGGACAGAGATTGAACGGCAGAGCACGAATGTCATTTATATCCCAGACTGTGCGGATGAGGTGACGCCGATTCTGTCGGTTGTTGTTCTGCAGCTTTTTGCATATTTCGTCGCGAAAATCAAGGGGGAGAATATTGACAAGCCCCGGAATCTCGCAAAATCTGTGACCGTTGAATAACGGCCTGCTTAATAAAATCTTTTTAGGAGGGTGAGCGGAAATGGATTATGAAACATTGAAGAAACAGGCGCAGGAAGCCGTAACGGAGCTTCTGGACGTTGCAAACCTTAAAAAGGGCGATATCTTTGTGGTCGGATGCTCTTCCAGTGAAATCATGGGAGCGAACATCGGAAAGGGATCGAATGTGGATGCGGCGAAGGCCGTTTATGAAGGCATTCAGTCGGTGCTCCGGCCGCGGGGAATTTTCCTTGCCGCCCAGTGCTGTGAGCATTTGAACCGCGCGATCATTACGGAGCGGGCGGCGCTTCTTCCCGGAACGGAAATCGTGAATGTGGTTCCGCAGATGCATGCGGGAGGATCCTTTGCCACAACTTATTATCACGATGCGGAGGATCCGGTCGCGCTGGAGCATATCAAGGCCGACGCGGGTATGGACATCGGAGATACGCTGATCGGCATGCAGCTTAAGGAAGTGGCGGTACCGGTTCGGATCGCGGTGAAGAAAATCGGAGAGGCGAATGTTGTCTGTGCCAGAACCCGGCCGAAGTTTATCGGCGGAGAGCGTGCGGTCTATGACGACGTGCTTTCCGGCGGCGATATTCGAAGATAAGATGAAAAACCGGGCAGCGTCCTCGGGCAGTTCGAAAGGAATGCCCGCGGGCGCTGCTGTCTATGGAGGAAAAACAAGAATGAATTATGAGAAGCTGGCGGAACTGTTATTCCCGACGATTGATAAAACACCGGAGGATTATGAAAAAATATATCCGCCGAGATCGCTTCCGGAAGGAGCGATGGTAACACGGCTCGCGCCGAGTCCGACCGGATTCATGCATCTGGGGAACCTGTACGGAGCGTTCGTGGACGAAAGACTGGCGCATCAGACCGGCGGCGTATTCTTTCTGCGGATTGAAGACACTGATGACAAGCGGTATGTGGAAGGCGCGGTCGATGTGATTATCCAGTCGCTGGATTTCTATGGAATTCACTTTGATGAAGGCGCCGGGAAGGATGGCGACCGGGGCGATTACGGAGATTACACGCAGAGCCACAGGGCGGCGATTTATCAGGCGTTTGCGAAGAGACTGGTTCAGCAGGGCGACGCGTATCCCTGCTTTTTAACAGAAGAAGAAATTTCCGGAATCCGGGAAAAGCAGGAGCAGGCAAAAGCAACGCCGGGAATTTACGGAAAATACGCCAGCTGCCGTGATCTTACATTCGAAGAGATTGAGGAAAATCTGAAAAACGGGAAGCCGTATGTGCTCCGGCTTCGTTCGGACGGACTTCCGCCGGAGGAGCAGCAGGGTGAAGGAAGAAAAATTCTTGTAAAAGACGCGATCCGCGGAATGCTGGAGATGCCGGCGAACTTCATGGATGTGGTTCTTCTTAAAACAAATGGAATTCCAACCTATCATTTCGCGCATGTGGTTGATGATCATCTGATGCGTACGACACATGTCGTCCGCGGCGCGGAGTGGCTGCCGTCGCTTCCGATTCATGTGGAAATTTTCGAGAAGCTGGGTCTTCCGCTTCCGATTTACTGTCATACGGCACAGCTAATGAAAATCGATGAAGAGACCGGAAAGCGGAGGAAGCTTTCGAAACGGAAGGATCCGGAGCTCTCCTTAACCTATTACCGGAACGAGGGATACCATCCTCTGGCGGTCCGGGAATATCTGCTTACGATTTTAAATTCTAATTTTGAAGAGTGGCGGACCGCGAATCCGGATGCGGACGCGGATGAATTCCAGTTCACAACGGAGAAGATGTCCAGCTCGGGAGCGCTGTTTGACCTGGATAAGCTGAACGACATCAGCAAGGATACGCTTCTTCGGATCACTGCGCATGATCTTTTCGATTTCCTGAAAAAGTGGTCGGATGAGTTCGCGCCGGAATATAAACCGTATTTCGAAGACAGAGCCTATCTGGAGAGAATACTGGATCTCGGCCGGAAGGACCGGAAACCAAGGAAAGATCTGGTTTACGCACGGCAGATCATGAAATTCATCAGTTACTTCTTTGACGATTTCTTTGAGATCGAAGATACGGTGCCGGACGAGGTTTCGAAAGAAGATGCTTCGGAAATTCTCCGCCGCTATCTGGAAACCTATGACCATTCGGATGATAACGGCGTATGGTTCGAGAAGATCCGGAAGATCGCGTCGGATCTGGGATATGCCGCGAAACCGAAGGATTACAAGAAGCATCCGGATGAATATAAGGGGCATGTCGGACATGTCAGCACCGTGATCCGGGTGGCTTTGATGGGCCGGCGGATTTCACCGGATATCTGGGAAATTCAGCAGATTCTTGGCGAAGACAGAACGAGAGCAAGACTCGAGGCGTTCATCGGGCAGAATCAGTAACCGGCGGGTAGAATCAGTCATTGGCTTGGGCAAAGCGCAGGGAAGGAGTGAAAGTTCCATGGCATTCACCCATCTTCATCTTCATACGGAATACAGCCTGCTGGACGGGATGGCCCGGATCCGGCAGGTCGTTCCGCGCGCGAAAGAACTGGGAATGCATGCACTCGCGATCACAGACCACGGGGCGATGTTCGGAGCCGTGGACTTCTATAAGGAATGCCTGAAATATGACATTAAGCCGATTATAGGATGCGAGGTTTATCTTGCGCCTAGGACCCGTTTCGATAAGGACCCGGACCGGGACCGCCGTTATTCACATCTGATTCTTCTTGCGGAGAATAATGACGGATACCGGAACCTGATAAAAATCGTTTCCAGAGGCTACACTGAAGGCTTTTACTATAAGCCCCGCGTGGACAAAGACCTTCTCCGGCAGTTTTCCGGCGGTATCATTGCGACATCCGCCTGCCTCGCCGGCAAGGTGCAGCGCTGCCTTATCGACCGGGACTATCAGGGCGCTAAAAAAGAAGCTTTGTCCATGGTCGAAATTTTCGGGAAAGATAATTTTTTCCTCGAAATACAGAACCAGGGGCTTCCGGAAGAGGAAGAAATCAATCCGGATATTTTCAGGCTCTCAGAGGAACTGGGAATTCCGGTTGTCGCGACAAACGATGTGCATTACATTAATCAGTCGGATGATGAGGCGCACGACGTTCTTCTCGCGATTCAGACCCAGTCCAGCGTGAATGATCCGGGAAGGATGCGTTTCGCGACGGATCAGTTTTATCTGAAGAGCGAAGAAGAAATGCGGTCTTTGTTCCCGGGACATCCGGAAGTGATCGACAATACGGAAATCATCGCGGATCGGTGCAATGTCACATTTACATTCGGGCAGTATCATCTTCCGGAATACAAACCGCCGGAAGGTTATACGAACGATCAGTTCCTCCGGAAGCTCTGCAGAGACGGGCTTTCGGAACGGTATCAGCCGGTTACGGACGAAGTCCGGAAGAGAATGGAGTACGAGCTTTCTGTCATTGAGAGCATGGGCTTTGTCGAATACTTCCTGATTGTCTGGGATTTCATTCATTTCGCGAAGCGAAGCGGCATCATGGTGGGACCGGGGCGTGGATCCGCCGCAGGATCGATCGTCGCGTACTGCCTTCATATCACGGATATCGATCCGATTAAAAACAAGCTGATTTTTGAGCGTTTTCTGAATCCGGAGCGTGTGAGCATGCCGGATATCGACGTTGATTTCTGTATTGAGCGGCGGGGTGAGGTCATTCAGTACGTAAAGGAAAAATACGGGAGCGACAACGTCTCACAGATCATTACATTCGGAACGATGCGCGCGAAGCAGGTGGTGCGCGATGTCGGCCGTGCGCTGGATGTGAGCTACGCGGAGTGTGACCGGATTGCGAAGGCCATTCCGAATGAGCTTTACATCACGCTGGACAAAGCGCTGAAGCTGAATCCCGAGCTTCGGAAGATGGAAGAAGAGGATCCGAAGGTTCACAAGATTCTGGAACTGTCCAAGGCGCTGGAGGGCATGCCCCGGCATGCGTCGACGCATGCGGCGGGCGTTGTGATTTCCCGCCTTCCTCTGGATGAATATGTGCCCCTCTATGCCTCCGACAAAGGCATCGCGACGCAGTACAACATGACGACGATCGAGGAGCTGGGGCTCCTCAAGATGGATTTTCTGGGCCTCAGGAACCTTACGGTGATTCGGGACGCACTTTCTCTGATCGAGAAAGATTACGGCGTGAAGGTGGATCTTACGAAGCTGACCTACGACGATCCGGATGTTTACGCGATGATTTCCGAAGGAAATACTGCCGGCGTGTTCCAGCTGGAAAGTGAGGGCATGACGGATTTCATGAAGCAGCTCCGTCCGAACTGCTTTGAAGACATCGTCGCCGGAATCGCGCTGTACCGTCCGGGCCCTATGGATTCAATCCCGAAATATATCGCGAATAAGAAAGATCCTTCGAAAATCCGGTATATCACGCCGGAGCTCTCACATATTCTTGATGTGACATACGGCTGCATCATCTATCAGGAGCAGGTTATGCAGATTGTCCGCGATCTCGCGGGTTACAGCTACGGCCGCTCCGATTTAGTGCGCCGTGCGATGAGCAAGAAGAAGCATGATGTGATGATGGAGGAAAAGAAGTACTTCATCCATGGGAAAGACCGGGAAGACGGCACTGTCGAAATCAAAGGCTGTGTTCGGAATGGAATATCCGAAGCTGCCGCGGAGCAGATTTTTTCTGATATGGAGAGCTTCGCGGAGTACGCGTTTAATAAATCGCATGCGGCAGCGTATGCGGTTGTCGCTTATGAAACCGCCTGGCTGAAGAAAAAATACCCCAGAGAGTTCATGGCGGCGCTGATCTCCAGCGTCATGCATGATTCCCGGCAGATGGCGAAATACATTCATAACTGTGAGGAGATGGGAATTCAGGTCCTGCCTCCGGATGTAAACGAAAGTGAAGGAAAGTTCACTGTTGTAAACGGAAAGATCCGATTCGGTCTTCTGGGCGTGAAAAACGTAGGTGCAGGGGTCATTGAGGAGATTGTGAAGCAGCGGGAGGCAAAGGGAAAACCGAAGGATATTTTTCAATTTGTTTCGAATCTGGATCCGCAGAAAATCAACCGGAAGGCTTTGGACAGCCTGATCCGGGCCGGAGCGTTGGATTCGATGAACCCGAACCGGGCTAAGTACGCGGCGGTTTCGGACGAACTTCTTGCCTCCGCGCAGAATGACGCGAAGAGAAATGTCGCCGGGCAGATCTCCCTCTTCCAGAGCAGCCGGGATGTGATGAACACAGGATCGGCCTCCGGAAAACTTCCGGATCTTAAAAACTTTGACCGGAGAGTTCTGCTAGGATATGAAAAAGAGCTTCTCGGCGTTTATCTGACCGGCCATCCTCTGGACGAGTACCGGGAGCTGTTTGAAAAAATAACGAATCTCCGTTCGACCGATCTTCACGGTATTCATGGAGAAGGGGATGACAGCGCGGATTCGGAGATGGGATATCAGGGAGAAAGCCTTCTGTTTTCCGGGAAAAGCCGGATATTCGACGGCAAAAGCGCTGTTATGGCCGGCATGATCACAGGCCTTCGGACTCTGGTTACGAAAAACAACCAGATCATGGCATTTCTGGAGATCGAAGATCTTTATGGAACGTTTGAAACGATCGTTTTCCCGAGGGTTTTCGAACACTGCCGAAGCGAAATCACGGAGGATCGCGTTGTGGTCGTAAGAGGAAGGCTCAGCCTTCGGGAAGAAGAGGAGCCGAAACTTCTGGCGGATGAGATTACAGACGTGGACAAAGTCCGGGCTTCTCTGGAAGAAAAACGCAAGAACCGGAAAAGCATGCTTCCGGAGAGCGCGTCCGCTTTAATAAAAATACGGATTCCAGATGGCATGGATGAACGAGAAGCGTTTCAGAAGATACGCGATCTGCTGCGGGAATACCCCGGGAATGCGGAGGTCCGCATTTATACTCCGTCCGGGAAAACAATACGCCCCGGGAATGGAGAAGGCCTTCAGGCGGTCCGGGAAGTGCATTCGAAGCTTACGGATTTATTCGGACCCGCCAATATCAAGATGGAAGAGGCAGGTTGGAAGGACAGAACCGTGCGGTAATCGCGCGGGTCCGCGGGTTCTTAAAAAAAGAGAGAAAGGAGAAAGAGAGATGGGTCGTAAAATCGGAGTTCTGACCAGCGGCGGAGACGCGCCGGGTATGAATGCGGCGATTCGCGCCGTCGTCCGCTGCGGAATTGACAAAGGGTTTCAGATGTATGGGATCAGCCGCGGATATGAAGGTCTGATCGATGGCGAAATTCAGGAGATGGACCGAAGGAGCGTCGGCGATATTATGCAGCGCGGCGGCACGATTCTTCGGACGGCCAGAAGCAAGCGATTTATGACGAAAGAAGGATTCAAACGCGCGCTTTCGATTCTGGATGCGTTCGGAATCGACGGGCTTGTCGTGATCGGCGGCGACGGAAGCTATCATGGAGCATGGGAGCTTGCGAAGGCCGGAATTCAGACCATGGGAATCCCCGGGACAATCGATAACGATCTTGCGTGCACCGATTATACGATCGGCTTTGACACCGCGGTTACGACCGTGCTGGATGCGATCGGAAAACTTCGGGATACGTCCTCCGCGCACGAACGCACCGTTGTTGTAGAAGTCATGGGAAGGCACTGTGGGGATATCGCTCTCTACTCTGGTCTCGCGGGAGGCGCGGAAGAAGTGTTGGTGCCGGAGCTTCCGTTTGATCTGAATGAGCTTTGCCGCAGAGTGATCTTAAGTGAGCATGAAGGAAAGCTTCACAGCATCATTATCAAGGCAGAGGGTGTAGACATACCGTCTCATGAGCTTGCACACGCGATTCAGGAGCGTACAGGCAGGGAGACAAAGCTGGTTGTTCTTTCGTATCTTCAGCGGGGCGGATCGCCCACGATGCGGGACCGTCTTCTTGCGACCCGCTGCGGAGCGAGAGCAGTGGAATTATTCGAGGAATCCGATGACAGCCTCACAGTCGGGACGATCGACGGACGGATTGAAGCATTTCCGTTTGAAGAAGCGCTGAGCATGAAACGGGAGTTTCGAAAAGATCTCTACGATTTGATCAATGTTCTGGCGAAATAACAGGTAATTTGGAATGAAAAAAGCAGCAGTCATATATTTTTCAAAACATGGATCTGCAAAAACGTATGCTGAGTGGGTCGCGGAAGACATCGGCGCGGATCTTTTTAACGGAGCGGATATCCGTATGGAGGATCTGAAGCCGTATGACGTTCTCGTATTCGGAGGCGGCATCTATTCCGGAGGCATCCAGGGAAGGGAATTCATCCAGAAAGGAATGAAGAAGGCATTCGCGCATAAACTTGTTTTCGTATTCGGTGTCGGAATCACCGTAGAAGATGAGAAGAACCGGGAGCAGGCGGATCAGATTAATTTTCAGAAGCGGATGCGCACGATTCCGAGCTGGTATTTTCCGGGAGCGTATAACCCGTCGGAGATTAAGGGATTCGATAAGAAAATCATGGGCGTGACCCGGAAAATGATCGGAGAAGGGGATGCCGGTGAATTTGCGGACCGCCTTCGGGATTATATCGATCATGGATGCGATCTTAAGGATCGGAGCGCGATCGCTCCGATGACGGAAGAAATCCTTCGGGTTATGGAGGATGATACAATCACCGTGCAGGCGCACATCGCACCGGATGAACGTGTGCAGGAAGATCGGAAAACCGATTCGCTGTTCAGGCGTTTTTTCGGGAAAGGGAACAAAGACTGGCAGAAGTGGGAATAAGGCAGACGCCGGATTTCATCAGGAGCGGCCAGACCCGCCTTGGGGCGCAGCGCCGGATTTACACGCCGGAGCAGCCTTTATGCCGGAACCTGCTTTCGGGACGCTGGAATCGGCTTACATGTCGAATCCGGTGTCTTGCCCGAATGTTCCACCGAATTTAATCGCGCCTTTTCCGTATTTTCCGCGGATCCGGTCCATGGCATTTTCAACCGCCTCGCTTTTCGGGTCCGGTCCGGCTTTTTCGGAGAAGAAGGAAAGCTGTTCTTCCGAAGCGCCGTCGGAAAGGTGAATCGCGGTTACGGTGATCAGGCGGATGGGTCTTCCGAAGCCATACGAAGTACGGATCAGATCCATCGCGCCGCCTCTGAGATCCTCTGCGAGATCGGTCGCATACGGAAGAGGTTTCTGACGGGAAATCGTTTTAAGCTCTGGATTTTTGATGTCCACTTTTATCGAGCTTGCCCGAAGCTGGTATTTACGGAGTCTTCCTGCGACGATGTCGCTTAGAAATGTAACAGCGGTCCGGATTTCGTCTTCACCGGAGAGATTACGGGAAAAGGTGCGCCCGTTTCCAACGGATTTGATCTTTTCTCTTTCGCTGTTTCTTCGAACCGGGCTGTCTTCTTCGCCCCGGGCATAGCTTCGAAGAATGGGACCCTGCTTTCCAAGGATTTTTTCAAGAAAAAGCGGGCTGCTTTCCGCGAGATTTCCGATGGTGCGGATGCCGTAATTGGTCAGCCTCTGTGCGGTCGCCCATCCGACGAAAAACAGTTCGCCGACGGGAAGCGGCCAGAGAAGCTCTCTATAATTTTCTCTGGATATTACGGTCGTTGCGTCGGGCTTCCGGTATTCGCTTCCCATTTTCGCGAAGACCTTACAGAAAGAAACGCCGGCAGAGAGCGTGAGGCCTAGCTCTTTCTTCACTCTTTCCCGAATCGTATCGGCGATGGTTTTACCGTCCCCGAAGAGCTTCTGGCTGTGGGTTACGTCGAGCCAGGATTCGTCGATGCTGAACGGTTCGACCTGATCCGTGTAGCTGGAGAAAATCGCGTTGATTTTCCGGTGATATTCCCGGTATTTTTCATGGTGCGGCGGAAGCAGAAGAAGATCCGGGCATTTTTTCTTTGCCTGCCAGACTGTCTCCGCTGTTTT